>JAQULX010000359.1 GCA_028718465.1 Dehalococcoidales bacterium
TGCCCTGGGTAATATCTACAGCGGGCAAATATTAGCGGCAATAGAACAGGCGGTTCCCGGATGGCGGAGTGACCTGGAGAGAGGCAGTTTTCAGGCGGTCAAGGAATGGCTGTCCCAAAACGTGCATAAACCGGGGAACCTTTACGATCCGTCGGAACTCATCAAACAAATTACCGGGAATGAGGTGTCGGTTGGGCCGTATCTCAACTATCTCAACGAGAAGTATTCCCGGCTGTACCGTTTTTAGAACGGTACTTTACATAAATATTGCGGTATCCACCATCCACCAATAGCCTTTATCCTCGCTGATAATCGCTCCTGACAACTATGGTGTAATATAACGTTTAGTACTACTATATAGAATATATTTGGGCTTCTTTCTTTTGATTTGAGTCTCACGAATTCAATGCCCTGGATCTGTAGTCGACAGGTCATTGCATCTGAATCTCTAACAGGGGACTGACATGGGTGGTTCTCTGGATGATATCAAGGTGCTGGATTTTACCACAGCCTGCAAGTAGTGAAAGTTATACCGAATGGTATATAATACTCATGATAGTCATTCCTCAAGCAGCTTTGTTTTTGCCAAACAATGATATAAGCTAGTACTGCGATTTTTAGATGAGGTTAGAAAAAGATAAAGGAGAAGCCTGTATGGATTTTGAATTATCGGTAGAGCAATCCCAGTTGGTAAAGAACGCCCGTTCATTTCTGAAGAAAGAAATCGCTCCGCTGGTGGTGGGTTATGAGCGCAGCGGGGAGGTAATACCCAAAGAGGAGATGCGGGAGTTATTAAAGCGTCTGATACCTTTTGGATATGTGAGCGGAGTGTTGCCGGAGGAAGCGGGAGGATCGGGATTGAGTTTTACCGACTATGGACTGATACTGGAGGAGCTGGCCAAGGTATATCCCAGCCTGGCGCTATGCGAGATAGGACAAAGTCTGGTAACCCGGTATCCGATGTATAAGCTGGGGTCGGCTTATCTAAAAGAGAAGTATCTGCCGGGAATGACAACCGGTGACATACTGGGGGCGGCTGCTTTGACTGAACCCGATACCGGCTCAGCGGCGCGGGATATAATCACTACTGCTGTTCTGGAAGGGGCAGAGTATGTGATAAACGGCACAAAAACATGGTCTACGGGTGGAGACATTGCCGATGTTATCTATGTAACAGCGGTGAGGAATCCGGCGCCGGGTCAACCCAAAGATTACTGCACGTTTGTGGTGGACAGAAGTATATCCCGATACACCACTACGGTTTACCACAAGCTGGGGACGCGAGGAGTGGGCTCAGCTGAGATCGTATTTGAGGACTGCCGGGTGCCGCAGGAGCATATCCTGGGTGAGGCGGGCAAAGGGTTGGATGCCACACTGGAATTCATCGGACTGGGGCGTCTGGCGAATGCCACCATTGCTCTGGGAATAGCGGAAGCAGCGCTGGAGAGGTCAGTGGAATATGCCAATCAAAGGAAACAGTTTGGCCGGCTGATCGGGCGGTTCCAGTTGATACAGGAAATGATAGCTGAAATGGCAACCGAAATAGAATGTTCCCGGCTGTTATGCTATAAGGGCTGGGATGCCCTGGAAAAAGGGAAGGGGAGCAACAGACTATTTTCGATGGCAAAATATTATTGCACCGAGATGGCGGTGCGGGTGACCTCGAAAGCCATCGAAGTGCATGGGGCTTACGGTCTATCCGACGAGTATCCCCTGGAGAGGTATTTTAGAGACGCCCGCTGTCTGACCTTTCCGGATGCTACCAGTGAAATCCAGAAACTGATCATCGGCCGGGATATAATCGGCCTTCAGGCTTTTGTTTAGAGATTGGCAAGCGTTTAGACTTTTAAAACGATTCCTGTTGCAAACAATACGAAAAGCCTCCTTCGCGGAGGCTTTTCGTATTTAAATACTGACCGTTTTGTTTTACACAAACCTGGGTTTCTGAGCTTCAGCCAGCCACTTTGCGATATCTTTGCCTTTATCGGAATCAAATATCTTCAGCCCTTCTCCGATTGGCTTCCCGTCGATGACGCTTGCACCGTAAATGGAGTACTTCTTTTGTCTCTTCTCGCCATTGGTGGGATTCAGCTTGATAATGGAAGCACCCCGGCCGAGCGGTCCCCCTGCTCCCGGCCCCGCCGCCATGTAAAAGAATAAGGAGCTTCCGGGTTCCTTCATCCCTTCTATCTGGCGCAGTATTTCGTCCATGGTCAACAGCTTGGCTCTGGGCATGGACTTGCGGGAAGTGATCTCAGCCTTTTTGGTGGATTCATCATATTCGCCTTCGCAGATAATCATTTCCGGAATTTCGGTCAAAGAATCGTAGTCCTTGACCTTAATGTTGCGGGCTTCGGCTTCCGAGGGATCATATATTCGGATATCGCAGGACCTGCCTTCTCCGTACCGCATAGCAGCTTTCAGGAACGGGATAGCGTCGGGATCAATATCCTGGTTAACTGCCAACTGCTTTTTCAATGGTTCAGGTATATCTTTAGGACCGGGTAATCTCGAGGCCTGGCCATCTTTCTTTTTCCAAAACATATTTTTACTCCTCATAATTATCAATTATTCGAAATAGTTTAATGAAACTTCGACTTGTCTTGTTTTCAGGTGTTGACTCCGCTGTATATTGGGAGTACAGCAGACCTGATGGGGATGGAGGAGGTATATCCAGTAGCAAGCAGGCTTGCTGATAGTTTCCGTAATATGTACCGTAAGCTGCTGAAAAGTGATTGATTAAATGAATCTGTGAGTCAATTGAATAATTTCTGAGAACTGACTCTTCGGCGGTTAGAGTTGGAATAATTCTTTTGTTTTTTAAATATTCCGATTGGCCGGGTTGTGCAGGCCTGGCGGTAATGACAGGAACACTGGATGCTGCTGAATAGTAATTGGAATCAAAGGTACTCAGGGTTGGTTTGAGGTCAGTTTCAACCTGTGGAAGCAGCGTGGAAAATAAAATGATCACCCCTATCAGGCAGATCATTGTCTGCTTATTAATTAGCGGATTAAATTTGGAGTATTGTTTTATCTTCAACTTTTGTCAGTCCTGTCGGTTAAACCTGTTGCCGTCAGCCGGGCTGCTAGCCCAGGATAAAATATATAATTAACATCAGGGCTAAATTGATTCCCGCGACTATTCCTATCCATTTCAATTCTTTAAACAGGTATTTATAAATTGGATGGGAATCTATTACTTCTTTTCGTCTGGAGTCATAAGAAAAACCGCTGGTATTTGACTGATTAATGACACGATAAGACGTGCCGGAAGAATCGGGGGGTTCCGGAACCGTATCAATCCGGGCGCTTTGCCGGAAATTAATACGGCCGCGTTTTGATTTTGACGCCATTAAAGCCTCCTCTTTATCTAAAACAAGGAAAGTGATATGTCTTTATACCCCAAACCGGATTTCGGTTTACAGGCACAGAGATAATTCTGGAATAAAGACAAATTGGGAATTTTAGATATGACAGAAAGGAGGAGGCGTATCCAGTAAAAGATAGGCTTCATGTGGATGGTACTCGGAGATGAGGTTAGGTCCGGCGGCAATGTGAAGAGGATGACGCTGTTCAAGAGATAACTTTTGCTTCAGCGATAGGAATTTATACTGATAAGAAGCAGTTGCTTTTTTAAAAACGAATCCGCTATTGAATTGCGTTTTGTGGTTCTTGGAATCAAACTGCAAAGACGGTGAGTTTACAGGTTGGTCAACCAGTATAACCCGGTCAAATGTATTCACCTGTTCTTGACCGGAAGTGATGCCGCAGAACAGACTGAGTGTACATATAACTAATAAAACTCTTATCCAGACGGAATCGATAACTTTATTACGCATATGTATTCATCTGTATTTTTGTAGTACTACTTTGATAACATATGCTATATATATCGAAATGTCAAATGAATTCAGCTTCGCCAACCAGTTCCAGTTTAGTCGGCAGCAAAGAAAATTCCTCTGTGGCAGCCTCCCCGGAACAGCTAATTAAATCAATAGCTAAAAAGTTTCTCCATATGACTGACCGTATTGTCAATAACAGTAAAAAAAAACTCATGCTACAATATAAATACAGCTCTAAGCATAGGAGGGGC
>JAQULX010000360.1 GCA_028718465.1 Dehalococcoidales bacterium
ATCGCTGTGATTAATATTGTTACGTAAAAAAGAATCAGGTTGTTCCTGGCCCCGGCTTTTTCCTTGATCAAGATATTACGTTCATCGTTCACATCAATATTCTTTTGACGCATGACGGCCTGTTTACTATTTGGAAGTTTCATCTGAGTCGTCCTCCTCGTAAAGAAATAGTTCCTCAATAGTTACACTAAAAAAACGTGCCAGCTTGAAGGCAAGCAATATGGATGGATTGTACCGCCCGCTTTCCAGCGACCCTATTGTCTGCCTTGACACTTCAAGCCTGTCGGCGAGTATCTCCTGTGTTATACCGGTTTTCTTCCTTAGTTCTTCAAGACGATTTTTCATATCCATTCCACCTTCGAATGGAAAGTGTACTTTCCAAATAATGGTAGCATTGCTATTCCGCAATGTCAAGTGCACTTTCCATCAGCTTTAATCAGTCAGGAGGGGGATGGATAGATAGGTGTAATCCTGCTACCAGCTCTGCCTGGTTATAGTATTAGTTATTCCAGGAAGGGATATGTTAAACACCTGGATGTCTATTCTTGTCCAGTTTACGATCATTACAAACAAATTGAAAAAGAGGGAATGGCTTTATTTAGAAAAAACTGTTGTACTTTCGACTTTACTGCTGCCGAGCATTTAGTTGAAAGGGAAAATACGAGAGGTATCATACTTTATCTGATGGTGATAACCTCTGCGACATGAGGTGGTTCATTAAAAAGCGGAGTTTATATTGGCTTTTGGTGTAGTGCCATCCCAATGGAAACCTTGCTATAATTACAGTAAAAGGACGTAAATCATTTGAAAAAATGATTATGAAGATATTGATATGATTGAGATATTATTTAGCGAAAGTGCGGCAGCTTCTTTGGCCTGTGCCAAGGAAGGCGGCAACAGGACTGCCGGAATAGCAGTAAAACTGGTTGCCGATGGAGAAGGAAACATCTCCAGCGAATCCTGTGAATCGGAGCCGTATGCCGGCCCCACTATTGCCGGATCACAGTCTGATATTGTACCTCTCTGGTTATTGGCGGATATCGGAGATATCTCGGACTTGCCGGACTCCCATGTTAACCTCTGGAGAAAGATACGGGAAAATTATGCCGGTCAAGATAACTGGACGGTAGACGATCACTGGGCAGAGAAGGAAGTGAACCGTGTCAATGCCCTGATAGACCGTTTTCGGGAATCCGCCAGAACAGAGGAGCCTGTAAGAATCTGGTGGAGCGATGCACCCGGGGAGATATGCGGCTTTTATTGGGCTATGAACATTATAAAAGATTCGGTTGGGCCTGTAACCAGTGTCAAATTGCCTCCTTATTATTCGGTAAAGGATGGGTATACTATTTTTAACGGGACGGGGGATCTTAGTCCGGAGTGGTTTTCTAAATTGCTTTGTCTTGAACGAATCGTAAGACCGGCAGAACGTAAGGCTGTAGCATTTGAATGGAATAGGCTGGCAGCCGAGAATGCGCCTCTGAGGGCTGTGATAAACGGTCATTTGTACTCAGTGCCCGTTGATTTCTACGATTTTGTTCTGCATCGCTTTATAAATAACACAGGGTGCCGGGTAATTGAAATAATCGGTAAGGCAATCAGCAGCGGACCGATAGGGATCTCTGATTGGTGGTATGCCTGGCGTCTGCAGGAAATGATTGATTCCGGGAAATTGAAAGTAGTACAGAAGAACAAGACTTTCTACGCTTCTATTTTAGCCTCAATGTTGCCGGGATAACGCATTTTCTAAAAAACTGATCACAGTACTTTCCCATTCAACTGGTTTGGTAGCCAATCCTTGAGTATGACCGGCTTCCGGTACCGTCCAGATAACCACATTGTTTGGTGAGTGTTGTTGTATATATTGTGCCGCATGCAGTTCGTCCTCCACTTTTCCGGCGGTGACTAATAGTATCGGCCGGGGATCGGCAATACGGGCGGCATCTGCCAGGGGGACGGGTTTCTCCGCCTCGGTTAAAATATCCGCCAGAGAATATTGTATCCATTCCAGCCAAACCTGGACCCGGCCTTTAAAGCCATAAACAGTCTGGAGCCAGATTTTATCAGCATCGGTTCTCGCGAAGGCTCCTTCGGCTACAACCGCAGCGATGCGGGGATCTTCTGCCATAGCCCCGATTGCCTCCTCTCCACCCATAGATAGTCCGATAACGACAATTCGGTTGGCATTGATATCAGGTTGTTCGGTCAGGAATGTTACTGCTCCTTTGATATCGGCTGTCCCGTACCAGCCAAAGTCCATTGCCCTGCCGCTGCTCCGCCCGTGTCCGCGCGCATCGGTTGCCAGAACGCCGTACCCGCGCTTGACTAAAACGGCGGCCTGTGCCTTTACATCGGCAGAAGTTGAACCCGACCCATGTCGGAGTATTACCGCGGAATGGTTCACTGATGGAATATACCATCCTGCCATCTCAACGCCGTCTCCAGCAGAAAAGTGGACTTCGCGTGCATCTAAGCCAGAAACAGCAGGCGGCTCTTTATCTTGAGGAATAAGTGGTACATTGGTCGCCAAGACTGCCGGTGTCATGGTCCATACTAATACTAATATTAGTATTACCATCGCCGGTATGGTTAGAAAAGACCAACCTTGTGCAAGTCCTGATATTAATCGCCTGCCTCCGGTGTATAGCAATATTGCACCTGTTACCAGGCTGAGTAATCCTGCTGCGACACGCCAGCCGAAACCTGCTTCCAACAAATGATAAACTCCAAAAACCGCGGCTATAGTGAGAGCAATAGCACCGGCAATTACGACGAAAACAGACCCCGGTCTGGGGAAATATTTGAAAACAATCATTATAAGAGCGGTAGCTGCCAGTACGAGAGATATCCTGAATATGCACCACCAGGTTGAACCTTCAGTCCCCGCGAAAAGAGAGAGTATCAACCCCCATATCACCAGTGTTAACATCGGCCATATATTTCCTTTGAGGGAATCAGTATGGGATTGATGCATTTTTGCCTCCGGAGTATAAAAATCAAGGTCATTTTTTTGTAAGATGTATTCTTCCCATAAACAAAATTCGTGTTAATATAAATATCCGGGAAACATGGACTCGCATCTTGTTTTTAAATAAACCAAACAAGACCAATCTGTGGCAGACTGTAGAATTATATAATAGAAAAATAATAGTGTTCAATCATATTCTGAAAGCGAATTGGAAGGTAGTATCATCCAGTACCGCCCAGTTTACTTTGATTGAACTTTTGTGTACATTATTTGTCGGAAAGTTTACTGGGTTATCCTGTTCAAATATTCTCAAAGGCGACGATACCTGGGACCATCCATAGTCATCGCCAGCTATTCTCAGAAATAGCTTTTCAATAAAATTTCCGTGGTTACACCTTTTATTCTCCAAAATTACTCTTCGCTCAAAATTAATCTTATAACCAGGATAAATACTACTCACATGACCAGTATAAAGTCCCTCCATCCGCAGGGCGTGTTTAAATAAAACTCATTATATATTTTAGGTAGGTAATCGTATAGATATTTAAACATGAGCCGGAGGAAAGGAGGTGGCCTGAAAATGAAAAAAGTGACTGCTTTTATAGGGACTCAGAGCAAAAAAGCTGGCTGGAAGCTTATTTGACCTTATGGGACGGCGTGTGTCTAAAATAATGGGAGGAGAAGCTTGAGACATGGAATTTTTTGACCTTATGGGTATTTCACACCGCTACATGGAGATACTAGGCCCGTCTTCGCCTGAAAAAATCAGCAAACTCGGCAAACTACTCAAATTGAAAAAAGGAAGCCGGGTGATCGACTTCGGTTGTGGTTGTGCTGAGCCCCTCACTCTCTGGGCTGAGGAATTCGGTATCACTGGCACTGGCATAGATATATCCCGTGATTTCTGTGAACGGGCCAGGAAAAAGCTGGCCATGAGAGGATTATCAGACCAAATCGAAATCGTTTGCTCCCCTGCGGCTGACTACGTATTCGAAGAGGGTGCTTTCGATGCCGCCACATGTATTGGGTCAACATTTGTTTTTGACGGTTATCAGCAGACAATCCAGGCAATGAAGCGGGCTGTTCGTCAGAATGGGCGGCTTGGTATCGGTGAAACCC
>JAQULX010000361.1 GCA_028718465.1 Dehalococcoidales bacterium
GCCGTAAATGTAGTTGTACTTCAGGTTATCATCTCCATCGTATTCAGAAAGAACTTTACCACTCGATGTAATATACCGAGTTATTCCCGTCTTGTCAACTTTCATGACGCGCTCATCGTTGTTCGACCAGCGAGGTTTTCCGCTTCGGTCCTCAGCACAAACCGGACTTCCCGGCTGAGCAGGAATTCAAGTTCCCGTTTCAGGGACGCGTTGTCGGGATTGATCACACCAAATACTATTCTGCCATCTGCTATTTTATAAATACGATCATGGGAACGTTTTGGAGACCTTTTACCATCTATAATTTTATTGATATTTTCCGCCGCCGAACCAATTTAGAATTTGGTACGGTTTAACCAATTATTTACCGGTATCTGATTTTATCAATAATAATACGCATTATTAATACTCCGACAACTCCACTGATCCGAAGACCATAATTTTTTAAAAAGGATAGGTCAATTACGAATAGAAAAGCGACAATAGATAATCCGAAAATAAATAAATACATTAGCCAAGTATAATTATTTAGTTCACTATCTCTTTTTTTATCAAATACAGATTTAGCCTGGTTGAAAATATAATTTCTACTTCTTTTACCAATCAATACAACTGCAAAACTAATTAAACATATCATAAATAAACAATTGTGTAATTTATAATATATGTTTGCTTCAGAAGATTCAAAGATTGCCCATATTGTTATTCCTAAATATATAAATACCCCAATAAAACATACCCAAAAATCTCCTCTATCGTTTTCGTCTGCTATATGATATGCCTGAATTACTTTTTTTAACATAACTCTCATCAATCCTTTTTCGATTTTTCAGTATTAATAATAGTTTTAGCGGCACCTTGCGCAGTCTGACTTGCTGATGTTGCAATTACTCCGCTACCATAGTTATCTACCTTTTTTTGAGTTGCAACAGCACTCGCAGTCTGGGCTGGTCGAGGTCTCCCTTTTGCTGCAGTATTGGCTGCTTTTCTGGCATCGTTTTTTAGAGTCTTTAACGTTTGAGTATTAGAAGCTTGTGCAGCCTTCTTACCAAGAATTCCCCCAAGTTCTCCAGCGGCTCCTAGCGTACCGTCCACCAATGCATCCCCTATTCCATATTGTTCTGTATTGCTACCAGTCCCAGCTTTGACTGCTCCCTCACCAATGTTTGTTGCAACAGATACTCCGACCTTTGCTATTTTTACAGCGGTACTCACCGCATTTACTGCGGATAATCCTCCAGTTATTGCCCCAGCTCCGGCAGCAATCATAACATCAGATTTATCTATACTACTGCAGGCTTCACTAAAAGTTTGTCCATTATGCATCGATTCCACAACTTGCGATCCGGCTTCCAAAGCAGCACCCACAACAAAACCAATAACTGCCTGAAAAAATTCACCATCCGGATCAGTATTAATTAGCGGATTATTATCACAATACTGATATGGCGCCAATCCGGGATACTTCTGCCACAACGGATCGACCTGCGTAAACCGCCCCAATACCGGCGAGTAGTAGCGGTGCCATGAGTAGTACAGTCCACTTTCTTCGTCCCATTCCTTCCCGGTGAACTTATATTCATTGCCGGCGCCACTTGCATTAATCTCCTCACCGAAGGGATAGAAGTCACGACTCCAATCCATTGTGCCGCTGGCTTTACTGATTGCCCTGACAGAGCCGAGATAGTCGTTATGGATATACGTTACTACTACTGCAGAGTCCTTTCGAGCCAGTTTCTTGCCATTGCCGTAAATGTAGTTGTACTTCAGGTTATCATCTCCATCGTATTCTATTTAATTTAACTTGTCATATACACTTTTTTAATCGACGGATTACTAGTTTTTAACGTCTCATAAATTCCTTTTTAATATTCTGATAAGCCGAATGTTCGAGAGGTGATACTGATTCACCTTCATCAATATAAAACAAAAACACTTCCAAACTATCTTTCGAGATAATTGCACAAAATTGATCCGATGCCTGTGGGGAACGGTACCACACATAGATATAGTCCGAAGTATCATTAACCGAAGATTTTGCGTCCGTTAAGTAATACTCATAAAAATTCTCACGAAGTTTCTCATCGATTGATCTCGGATCGTCAAATGAGCGAAATGTTTCATATACATTATAAGACCTATATAATTTATATAAGTGAATATTTTGATATATTAATATAATGATGACAATAACAAGTGATATGATTATTATTTTAATTTTGTTCATGATTTGATCCTATTATTTTACCTTGGTTGTTGATCATACTGTTGAGCAGATTTTTCTTCTTCTTCGTTCGCTTCTTGTTCTGCTTTTTTTTCCTCATCTGAACCTTTTTTTATACTAAGAAACATATGTTTCAACCAGTGTGTCGCTTCGTGAACTCCTACAAAATTGTAAAATTTTTCAGGGGACATCCCCGGAGTTAGATTCAATGTATAGATAATTAATTCACCCTCTGCTATTTTTTCTCCACTAATTTTATCCGGTTTTATTATACTTATTGCTTTTCCTGTTATTCGCCCCTCTTTTTCTTTTCCATCTACCATCCGTATCTCTGTTGGCTTATCTTTCTGGTTAAATACTATTTTTATAGAGATATCGTCTCTTTCCACCATTTCATCCCAAGATTTGCGTCCGATTTCTGTTTGACACATTGCTGATTGAAGTTTTCGGGCTTCCCATGAATTAAGATTCGTTATTTTATTCCCATCCGGATCCACAAACTTCAGCGGATTATTATCACAGTACTGATACGAAGTCAAACTGGGATATTTTTGCCACAACGGATCAACCTGCGTAAACCGCCCCAGTACCGGTGAGTAGTAGCGGTGCCATGAGTAGTACAGTCCACTTTCTTCGTCCCATTCCTTGCCGGTGAACTTGTATTCATTGCCGGCGCCACTTGCATTAATCTCCTCGCCGAAGGGGTAGAAGTCGCGGTTCCAGACCACACTATCGACATTATTGCTTATCGCCCGGACGGAGCCGAGATAGTCGTTATGTATATACGTTACTATTCCTGCAGAGTTCTTTCGGGCCAGTTTCTTGCCATTGCTGTAAATGTAGTTGTACTTCAGGTTATCATCTCCATCGTATTCAGAAAGAACTTTACCACTCGATGTAATATACCGAGTTATTCCCGTCTTGTCAACTTTCATGACGCGCTCATCGTTGTTCGACCTTCGAGGATTTCCGACTCAGTCCTCAGCCCAAACCGGACTTCCCGGCTAAGCAGGAATTCAAGTTCCTGCTTCAAGGCTGTGTTTTCCGGATTGATTGTGCCGAAAACTATACAACCATCCGCTTCACTCACCGGGAGTAAGGAGTAGTGAACAGCGATTTGTTTATGCTGTGAGTGATTCATTATTGAAAAATAAGATATTTATTGGATAAACCACTATTGGATATTTTTAAGAACTCATTCGAAATATATAGAATTGTAATGCAACTCTATCAAATTAATCATCAGATTGGCACATACAAGAAACAATTATACTTTTCTTAGCCCAAATCTGTAGATTAAATTCATCAAAATCATATACAAATTGTGTACCATCAACCAATTCTATAATATCACATTTCGGAAGTTTTTGTATTTCAAGTATTTTGCATATCCTATTTATACTAAGACCTATAAAATTTACGTTCTTATAAAGAAATTCATCATAACATGCAATACCAGCAATTTTATTTTCCTCGGTATATATACGAATATCTTTCAATTTAGTATCATAACCAATCCAATTTGTACCATCGTCGTACTCTTCTTCAATTGGTATTAATTTGTAATCACTATACAGACTAATGTCAGTTTTAAAAAGAAAAGGACCAACACCTATTAACGGTTGCCAAATACATTTAAAATTAATCATTCTATTACCCCTTTGCTCTACGAGAATGTTATGTTCCCTTTGCTTTCTTTCTTGCAGTTTCCTCAATATTTTTAATTTTTTGTTTAATTTTCGCCTTCTCCTTGCCAACAGCATCTTTTAACTGATCTTTTAAATTTTTAACCTGTGTCTCCACTTTAGACTTTGCTATTTCACCTTTTCCATGTTTTTCATTTGGACAACTATCTAA
>JAQULX010000362.1 GCA_028718465.1 Dehalococcoidales bacterium
ATGTTGGATCGCTGGCTGTATCCTTTCATGAAGAAAGATATCGAAGAAGGCAAACTGACCTATCAACAGGCTGCCGAAACCCTGGGCTGCCTCTGGGTTAAATTGAATGAATCTCAGTCCTTCCATGGCTTCTTCTTCTCCAAGGAAGGCGCCGGATCCTTGCTTCAGCAGGTTACCATTGGCGGTATGTATCCGGATGGTTCTGATGCCACCAATGCGGCTTCTTACTTGATACTAGAGACTTCCCGTCAATTGAAAACCCCTCAACCTGGCATCTATGTTCGCTGGCATGCCGGAATAGATAATAATTTCCTGATCAAATGCGTGGAGACCAACCGGGATACCGGCGGCGGCATCCCCGCTTTCCTGAATGATCAGGCGGCTATTCGTAATTATCTGGGTATCGGCGTTAAGTGGGAAGATGCCTATGACTGGATGGCGGCCGGATGTCTTTCCTACTGTCTCGGTCACGTAAACTCGGTTTCCAGAATGCCGGTTTATCTTAACATACCCAAGATCCTGGAAATCACACTAAATAACGGCTATGATCCCCTGACAGGTATTAAAGCTGGACTCTCCACCGGCGATGCTACTTCATTCACCTCACTGGAGCAGTTAGAGGATGCTTTCTGGAAGCAATACGATTATTTCATTGATAAAGGAATCAATGACATGTACCCGGCTTTCCTGGCTAAAAACGAGCGCCTGTGCGCACCCTTCCATACGGCTTTGCTGGAAGACAACTGGAAAATGGGCACGGATGCCATGGAATCATGCCGCTATCCCCAGCTCATGATCTGTCTCGGGCATCGAGGTTGGGTAGATACTGCCAATTCCCTGGCAGCTATTGACCAGGTGGTCTTTAAGGAAAAGAAAGTCACCATGTCCAGGATGCTGGAAGCTTTAAAGGCGGATTGGGAGGGCCATGAGGATGTTCATCAAATCTGCAAATCGGCTCCCAAGTGGGGTAACGATGACGATTATGTGGACAAGATCTTCGATCGGCTTTCACTTAAATCCGGCGATATAGTCGATAATAAGAGGCAGCCTGGCGGTGCAGTCTGGAAGGTGAGCCGTCCTGCCCTGACCGGCCATTACTTTTACGGTGAAAAGGTAGGGGCCTTACCCGATGGCCGCAAGGCTGGTACTCCCCTCTACGATGCTGGTCTGTCGCCTGAAGCCGGTACCGATATCAATGGCCCGACCGCCACTATCAGATCAGCAACTAAGGTTATTCATTTCAGACCGAATATTGACAGCATAGTCATGAACATGAAATTCTCTTCTACGGTCTTAAAAGACCGCGAATCCATCGAGAAGTTCATCTCCTTGCTGCGGACCTTCTTCAACCGGGGAGGCTGGCATATCCAGTTTAATATCCTGAATAGAGAAGATCTCATCCAGGCCAAAGCACATCCTGAACAATGGAAGAACCTGATCGTGAGAGTGGCCGGCTACAGCGCCTATTTCGTTGAGCTGCCGCCGGCAGTCCAGGATGAAATCATTGCTCGTACCGAGCATACCTTATAGAAGTGTAGGTTAAGGAAATTTACCAGAGTACTAATGATTATGACCTGATATGAATCAACGTCGGCCTTCCTTAATAAAAGACCCGTAAGGCCGACGTTGATCAAATCTAGTGTCTGGAAAGGAAGTTTTTATCGATAATGGTGAGAATAAATGATGAGAATCAAGTTAACGAATTGCAAAATGAGTTTAATCTTACCTCGGAAATTAAAAATGATGCCAGGGGAATAGTCTTCAACATCCAGCGCTATAGTATCCACGACGGCCCAGGCATCAGGACCGTGGTATTTTTAAAGGGCTGCCCTCTTCGCTGTGCTTGGTGCTCTAACCCTGAATCACAAAATCTACATCCTGAAATAGCTCACAGTGACTCTCTGTGCGATAAATGCGGAAAATGTGCCGAAGTGTGTCCCACCCACGCTGTCACCATTAATGACAATGGCGTCTTTATAAGCAGGGAACTTTGCACTAATTGCGGCCAGTGTTTGGATGTCTGCCAGCCCGGGGCCCTGAAACTATACGGTAAAGAGATGAATGCTAAAGAAGTCTACCGCGAAGTCGAAAAGGACTCGGAGTTTTATCGGGACTCGGGAGGTGGGGTAACCGCCTCCGGCGGTGAACCTCTTGTCCAACCTGTCTTTTTAGCCTCGATATTTCAGCTTTGTCAATTCTCCGGTATTCATACTGCCATTGAGACTACCGGATTAGCCAGAACCGAAGCCCTGAAATTGGTAATGCCTTATACTAACCTTTTACTATATGATATTAAATTCGCCGGTTCTGAATCACATCAGCAATGGACTAAACAGTCCAATACCCAAATTCTCCACAATTTGAAATTTGCCGTTGAGAATAATATGTCGGTAATTGTTAGAGTCCCTTTGATACCCGGACTTAACGACACTGACAGCGAACTACGGAACATTGCTGATATCGTAATACGTACACTGAAAGATCCCAAAGTCCATCTCTTGCCATATCACAGGTACGGCCAGGGTAAATATGGAATGCTGGACCGGGAGTACCAACTGGGATCGTTGACACGTCAATCCAACGAAGATTTGGAAAGAGCTAAACAAATATTTATATCTGTCGGAGTTGACGCCCAGGTAGTGGGTTAGCATTTCCGGTATTTTCGGACTCCTCTTTTCTCTATGGCCTGTTCCTTTGATAAAAATGAGTCATATTAGGTACAGACGCCCTCTCCCTATTCACTTTTTCGCCTCATGGGGAGAAATGAAGAAGAAGTCCGGATTACTCCCTTCTTGAGGTTTCACTTTGATACCTTTCAAAGAGTTGTTGAGGGAGCGCAAAGAATCACGAGTGCACGTAATTCTAGCGGACGCTTTGTTGAATATAGGGAAGTAATAGTGCGCCGGTTTCAATGCCTGGATAAGAAGTCCTCAATATTGCTAATAAAAACCAGGGTCCCTTTTTCTATTCGACTGGTTAATGCGTCCAAATCGCTAAAATCCGGATTGTCGACTAAAGTAGCCTCAACAATCGAATCAACGCCTTTTATAGCAGAAGGAATTCGGTATTTACTCCAATTACTCTCTTTAAACAATTTCCAGTATTTTTGCTGGACCTGTTTATTATATCCCGCCAGCCAGACTTCAAACCTGAATTTGTCATAGTTGAAAACTATCGCAACCTTCAAATTGCGCTGTTTGAACGACTCAGGAATGAAGGAAAAATAGGTCATATCCATATATCCGTAATAAAGGCTCCCCGATATGAAATAATTCGGATATTTATTTTTAAAATATGTTTTCAAATCCAGGATATATTCCATCAGCCCTCGATAGGCTTTTTGGATGTAACCCTTCTCCAGTTGTTTTCTGTATTCACTTAGATATTCCTGCAATGATTCCATAATTAAACTCTCACTAAAGATTCGGCGCAGAACAATACAGCGAAAGTGATCAAAGGTGCTTTTCTCAAGAGGATATGAAATCCGGTTTGGAATTTTGTTTTTTCCATTGCTCAAGCGCCCGATTAGCGTTCTCTATAAAATTCTCATTATCCGTAGGAGTGATCACGATCCCCAATCCCCTCTTTATTACTATTTCTACGTAGCGCCTGGTTATCCTGGTGACGAAATTCACAGTTAGTCCCGTCCGTCCCGTAGTTCTAATAACCTTTACATTCTGGAATCCGATTTTAACTGAGAGAGAGCCGCCCAACACTATGCGAATACGGTCTTCAAAAATCTGGTATTCACGAGGAAAGACTAACCAAAATATCAACCCAATTATAAAGGACTCTATTAATAATGCCAGACCGTCGGTATTATTACTACATAACCATAAATACAGGCCCCCTGCCAGGGGTACTGCCGGTATTAATAGAATAAGCTTCAAAACCAGCCCGTATCGAGGCTTGTCTCGATAAAGTAGGACGCTTTTCGAATAGTGCACCTCAAGAATCCTTTCTAACTATTTGATTATCTATTCCCCAATCCCCTCTTTATTACTATTTCTACGTAGCGCCTGGTTATCCTGGTGACGAAATTCACAGTTAGTCCCGTCCGTCCCGTAGTTCTAATAACCT
>JAQULX010000363.1 GCA_028718465.1 Dehalococcoidales bacterium
TTAAGCCGCTGTTTATATCAGTTGGGCACAAAACGGATCTTGCTTCAGCGATAGACTGGGTAATGAAATGCTGCCGCGGATACCGGCTGCCTGAACCTACCCGGCTGGCTCATTTAGCCAGTAAAGGAAAACTCTGGTAGAATAATAATAATCTGTTGTCCGTGAGGCCTGGTCTATTGTCTCCGGATAGCTATTTGTCCGAGAATACGGAAGTAGAAACCGAAAGTGATCTAAAAGAGAATAAAATGCAGGAAATAAAACAAAGGATAGAAGATTTAAAGGCAAGAGTGTCGTCCGCACTGGTGCATCTTTGACATCAGCAGCAGAGAAGATAATATTCTGAAACTTGAGAAGCAGTCTGCCGCGCCGGACTTATGGCAGGACCCATCCGCTGCTCAAACAGTAATGCGGAAGCTGGCGGATAACCGGAAAATTGTAGAAAAATGGCGTGCTATCGAAAAGCGGACCAGTGATATCGCCGACCTGGCAGCTCTGGCTGAGGAAGAGCGGGATGAAGCTTTAATGGCCGAGGTACAATACGAGCTTGAAGAAGCAACCCGGCAGCTTGAGGAGATGGAATTCGAGCTGGCTTTCAGCGGCCCCTATGACGAAAGGAACGCCATTTTATCAATCCATGCCGGAGCCGGCGGGACCGAGTCGCAGGACTGGGCGGATATGCTCCTGCGAATGTATCTGCGCTGGGCTGAGCAGCGCGGCTATAAGGCCGAAATTCTTGACGTTTCGCCCGGGGAAGAAGCCGGTATCAAGAGCGTGGTGCTGAGTATCGACGGAGACCATTCTTACGGCTATCTGAAATCGGAGCACGGGGTTCACCGTCTGGTACGGCTGTCGCCTTTTGATGCGGACCATGCCCGGCATACTTCTTTTGCGCTGGTGGAGGTTATTCCGGAAGCTGAAAGCAACGTGGATGTCGTTATCCAGCCGGATGATGTCAGAATTGAAGCCTTTCGTTCCAGCGGTCCCGGCGGGCAGCATATGCAGAAAAGCAGTACTGCTGTAAGGGTGACGCATTTACCAACAGGAATAACGATATCCAGCCAGAGCGAAAGGTCGCAGTTACAAAACAAGAATATCGCTTTTAAAATACTTGAAGCGCGCTTATTTGAGAGGGAACTGGCCAAAGAGGCTGAAGAGAAAGCCAGGTTGAAAGGCAAACATATCGAAGCCGGCTGGGGAAACCAGATCCGCAGCTATGTACTCCATCCTTATAAAATGGTCAAAGACCACCGGACCGATTACCAGTCCGGCAATCCGGAGGCGGTATTGGAAGGTGAACTGGATAGCCTGATAGATGCTTATTTGCGGTCCAGAGCAGGAGAAGAGAATGGCTAAAAAGACAGGGATATTAATCGCCTTTTTGTTGCTGGTTGTAGCCCTGCTCAGCACTGTGCCGGGCCTGGCCTCAGCGCAAGACAGGATCGAGATAACAGTCTCTGATAGTTCGGCGCAAACCGATTTTCCACTGGCCCTCAATTTTTCCGCACTTATCAGCAGCAACGTGGATATTATCGATATCCGTCTCAGATACAGAGTTGAGCAGTTGAGCTTTGCTGAAGTCTACAGCGAGGCCTATGTCAATTTCACCAAAGCCAAGTCCGTGGATGCCCGACATACACTGGACCTGCGCCGGATAGGAGGGTTGCCTCCCGGGGTGAACCTGAGCTATTGGTGGGTAGTAAGGAATGCCGGTGGGGCAGTTCTGGAAAGCGACCCGGCGGAATACCAGATATATGATTCCCGCTACAGGTGGCAAAATATCACCCTGGATAAAATTAATCTGTTCTGGTATCAGGGAAACGAATCTTTTGCCCAGTCTCTGATGGAAGCAGCGCAGCAATCCCTGGTAAAGCTGGCCGAAGATACAGGCGCCACCCCGGATAATATGATCAACATTTATATCTATGCCAGTCCGCAGGACCTCCATGGCTCGATGATTTATCCGCAGGAATGGACTGGCGGGGTTGCCTTTACCCAGTACAGTATTATTTCCATAGGTATCAGCCCTGATAACCTGGACTGGGGCCGGCGTGCCATGGTCCATGAACTGACTCATAACGTCATCAACCAGGAGACTTACAATCCATACGGCGGAATACCGGTATGGTTAAATGAGGGGCTGGCGATGTACTCCGAGGGAGAATTGACGCCCCAGTTCCTGGTACCCCTTATAAACGCTTTTAACAGCGATACTCTTTTCTCGGTGAGAAGCATCAGCAGCCCTTTCTCGGCCTATCCGGATAAAGCGAACCTGGCCTATGCGCAAAGTCATAGCCTGGTGGACTATTTAATCCGGCATTACGGCTCCGGCAAGATGCTGGACCTGCTTGGCGCTTTCCGGCAGGGCAGTACATATGATGCGGCACTTCAGAACACTTACGGGTTTAATATGGATGGGCTTGACGATCAATGGAGGTCCTGGATCAATTCTCAGTACGGCAATTAAAAACAAAAAATTTGTGTACAGTTACAGTTATTGCAGTATGGCGGAGAAACAGAAGGAAAATCGAGTTACCATGCATGATTTGCCTTTACCCAACAGGCCACGGGAAAGGCTGCAAAAGTTTGGGTCGGAAAATTTAACAGACCAGGAGTTGCTGGCTGCCATTCTGGGGAGTGGAACTAAAGAAAACCAGATAATAGACCTGGTAAAGAGTTTGTTTGAAAAATATCGTGACATCAAGGGGATTGCCGGTGCTTCCTTAAATGACCTGATGGGATTTAAAGGCATCGGTGAAGCCAAAGCCTGCCAGATTAAAGCGGCTTTAGAGTTGGCTAATCGCTGGGACAAGTCCAGCTATACCAGAGGAAGGGTGAATATCAGGACACCCGAAGATGCTTACCGGGAGCTAAAAGGAAAGTCAAGGGGGGAACAGAAGGAGCATTTCTGGGCGATTCTCCTGGACGTGCGGAATAAAATTATCGATACTGTTGAGATTTCAAAAGGCAGCCTTGATACCAGTATCGTCCACCCGCGTGAGCTTTTCAAAGAGGCTATTAAAGCCAGCGCATCGTCGATGATTATTGCCCATAACCATCCCTCCGGCATTCCCGATGCTTCACAGGATGACATCAAGCTGTCTAAAAGGTTAAAGGAAGCCGGGGAACTGGTAGGGATCGAGATCGTGGACCACATCATTCTGGGAGATGGGCGGTATATCAGTTTTAAAAGGGAAGGAATTTTTTGAGAAAGCTAATTTATATAATACTGGCGGTATCGTTAATCCTTAGCACTCTGGCAGGGGGCTGTCTCCTTTTCCCGCCCCGGTCGGCTTCCGGACCCGGGGAGGGCGGCATGCTCAACCTGGCGGATATCGATCCGACCACTCTTGATCCGGCGGTGTCTACTGAGGCTACTTCCGCCCAATATATCCTGGAGATATTCAGCGGTCTGCTCACACTGAATGAACGGCTGGAGCCGGTGCCGGATATCGCTGCCGCCATGCCTGAAATAAGCCCGGACGGATTGACCTACACCTTCAAACTGCGCATGGATGTGAAATTCCAGGACGGCAAAACGGTTACTGCCCGCGACTTCAAATATTCATGGGAAAGGGCCGCCAACCCGGCTACAGGTTCCCAGACGGCTGCAACTTACCTCGGTGATATTGTAGGGGTTAATGATGTACTGGTTGGAAAGGCCTCTCAGATAAGCGGGGTAAAGGTTATTGACGACTACACCCTCCAGGTTACTATCGACTCACCCAAGTCCTATTTTCTTTACAAGCTGACTTATCCTACCACCTTCGTGCTGGACCGGAAGAATGTCGAATCCGGGTCCGATTGGTGGCGGAAGCCAAACGGCACAGGCCCATTCAAGCTGGCCGGATGGAATCAGAACCAGTCACTGACTCTGGAAAGAAACAGCCAGTATTACGGTGAGAAGCCTCATCTCAGCCAGATCAAATACCAATTCTACAGCGGGATGCCGATGGATTTATACGAGACAGATGAAATCGATGTTACCGGTGTGTCAGCCGCCTATATAGACAGAGTCCTGGACCAGACGGGACCTTACTATACGGACTTGAATATATCCTC
>JAQULX010000364.1 GCA_028718465.1 Dehalococcoidales bacterium
TAAGTCTTGTTGGATGTACTCCACGACAAGAACTACCGCCGATAGAGATCAGTTATAACGACTTCGTTACGGAGCACCACTGGAACGCCTCGGTATCAGGTGTTCGTGTTGGCGACACACTGGTGATAAATCTTGATTCGGATCCTGCTACCGGTTTTGCCTGGCCTGAAATAGCACAGATTAGCGATCAGGATATTTTAAAACAGACAGACCATAAATTCGTATCTTCCAATCAAACGGAATCTTCAGGCAATTCCAGCAAAGATACCTGGACATTCAAGGCTACAAAGAAAGGTACCGCCATGATATCCATGATTTACAGTCGCCCTGAAGAAGATGTGGCAAATGAGTGGACATTCAAGGAGACGATCACTGTAGAATAATCAGGAGGTTGAAGAAAATGCCTTATTGTCCCAAGTGCCGGGATGAATTTCAGGACTGGGTCAAAGTCTGCCCGGGCTGTCAGGTCGCTCTGGTAGATGAACTGCCTGCTTTATCCGAAATCGAAAAAATCAGGATCGAAAGGAGAAACGATCCGCTCGTTCACGTAGCGACAGCATCTAACGAGGCTGTAGCAGGTATGTGGCAATAAATCCTTTCCGAGAACGGCATACGCTCTTTGATAAAACGCGCTAATCTAAGGGCGGCTAACTACGCTTTACCTGTCAATACCCAATGTGAAATTCATGTCCTGGCTCGGGATGTTGAGAAAGCCAGGGAAATATTGACGGTCTTTACTGACGAGGAATAAGCGACTCGGAATAAGTCGGTATCACCGGTAAAAAATATACTATGAAAGGAGACCCAATATGGGCTGGGGAAGAATGTTATTGCTGGGCAACTGGGGCCAGCAAATGGATATCGAAGACCAGAGAATGGAGATTGAAGAGTTGCGGCAGCAACTGGCTGCTGGTGCTAGAGCCGGGGATACCACTCTTAAGAGCCGGATGGCTCAACTCGAAAAAGAGAACGGTGAGCTCAGATTGTATCTGGCTTCGCTCATTAGATATCTGGGACATAAAGGAGTGCTGCGCCAGGACGAATTTCGCAAGCTGGTGGAGACCATTGATAGAGAGGATGGAAAAGAGGACAGGAGTTATAAAGGCCAGGTTATGAGGTAAGAGAGTAAATATTAATTTATCTTATTTTACATAACAGCCCTAATTTGCAGTCGGAAAGGTACCCTTTATTATGATGAAAAAATCCTGGTGGAAGATAGGTTTAGTCGCGATGGGTCTGGCATTCCTTTTCGCTGTACCTCAAATTCGTGAAATACACTACCAGTCTTATTATTATGCGCTCATGGGACTGCTCGCTGTGATTGCAACTATTGAGATAGTATATGAAGAACATTTTGAAGAAAGATTTTACCGGCGCTGGAAAAAATTTCGTGAGCAGGGATTCTGGATAAACTTTTTACGAAGAGGGATTTCGGCAATGGCCGTAATGACAGCAACGGTAAGCGCCGGTCAATTTTTTGTGAATGGTGTTACTCCTCTTGAAATAGTAGAGAGACTCTCGGGTGGTTTAATGCCTGTGATTCTTGTATTACTGTTTGCTTCAGTTTTGTCTGGAATAGTCGGCTGGTACCAGAATGAAAAGAGGTACGCTAAAATATGCTGGCGAAAGAAGTATAACAACTATGATATCTGATTGCTGGCACACTGGTGCAGCCGGGACAGAATTCCCTCTAGGTATATCATAAGCCTTTTATAAAAAGGGCGGTGTCATTTAATAAACTGCTATGAAAATCTGGTGAAGCTGACCAGCATTGTATATGGGTTTCTTTAATCGGAAACTGATTCTAAAATCCTGCTCTCTCGCGTCACCGGGTTAATATTATTCTCCATAAGATAAATTTATCTTTAATTACTTTGTTTTTGTAACGAAACCTTCATTTTAGGGACTTATTATTAAGAGTCAAAATGCAGAATATGGATCAAATATATAAAGAATATTTTCAAACAGTATATAGATACCTGTTCTGCCTGACCAATGACGCTAATTTGTCTGAAGAATTAACCCAGGAAACTTTTTACCAGGCATTGAAAACCGTAAACAATTTCAGGGGTGATTGCAAAATATCCGTCTGGCTTTGCCAGATTGCCAAACATTTATGGTTCAAGGATTGTAAAAAAAGAAACCGGATAGTTACACTCCCCCTGGATTCCATTGAGTTTGAACTTCCAGCCAAAGAGAGCGTGGAAGATGAAATATTGGTGAAAGAAGCCCGGATAGACCTGTACCGGAAATTGCATAGCTTGGATGAAAAGACCAAAGAGGTCATGTATTTGAGGCTTACAGGAGAGCTGAGCTTTAAAGAGATCGGCGATATATTAAACCGGAATGAAACCTGGGCGCGGGTAACTTTTTACAGGGGCAAACAACGGTTGTTCAGAGGGGATGAGAAATGAAACAGGAAGCGATCTGCAGTATCGTGCAGGACTTATTACCTAACTATATAGAAAAACTGACCAGCGATGAAACGAACCGTTTTATTGAGAAACATATAGAAACGTGCGAACAATGCTGCAGTATGATGCAGGATATGAAGGCGGAAATCAGCCAGAAAAAAACAGTTCCCAAAATAGAGCTAAAATTTCTAAAAAAGGTAAGAAAAACAAGAATAGCAGCCGCTGCTTTCTGCATTCTCTTGGCACTTGTTGGGGCTTACCTGCTGTATGCCGCGGAATATCATTACACAATTGACAAGGGTAATTTATCCTCAGCCATCACGGAATTCACCACTCCTTTTGAGCCTGAGTTTAATGCCTATGTGTTGGAGACTCAAGCGGTTGGAGGTACGCTGGTTGCTTCCTTCAAGGACCAGGCCCATGCTGATAATTATGGCGTTGCTGTTCTGGTAAAGGGATTTAACCAGAGATACCGGATCATTCGCACCCAGATCAAGGCTTCCGATTATTCCTCGGTTGTGCAGATCTTCCCGCTTGAAATCAGAAACCAACGTTATTACGCTGTGAGCGGCTATAACCTTTCTGGCGATATCCGCTTCTATGGATTAGACTATTCTGCATATGTGAATCCGGGCCACCTCTCTGAAGACCTCGTCACACAATCGATAAGGTTCGATGTCAAGAACCCGCAGTTCCTGGAGATTTATCCAGCGGATGAATTAGATGACCGGGTTGTAAGCGAATCCGGCGAGACTCTGTACAACTATCAATTGATGAGTGCGTCTCTGTATGATGCCGACGGCACGGAAATCACCGAAAATTTCAAGAATGAAAATCCGGGTGTTCGGGCGCACTCGGGGGCTGGTAAAGCCGAATTGTTTCTGCTGTACGTTTATATTACGATTGTGCTAATACTGGGGGTCGTTTTTGCCAGATATTTCTTGCATGATTGACTTTGATGGGTGATGGAAGCATGGATGGAGATTGTTAATTGAAGGAGATGCGCAATATCCAGAACAAACTGATAAGATCGGCACAGGCCTGGGCGCTAAGAAGGAGGTTTGATGCGGAACAGGCACAGGAACTGCGCCGGAAATTGGAATATCAACTAGACATAAATAGATAGAGGGGCTTTGATCCTAAGGATGCTTTGATGCCTTTTTCTTATTCAACCAGGTTAGAAAATTTGTGGTATAAGACAGGGTTTTGGTTGGGCAGATATCAACACAGCGGCCGCATCCAACACAACGTAGATTTGCGGCAATGCTGCCGTTTTGAGCCTGGCTCTTGATGTCAATTGACATCGGGCAAGTGTTATTACACTGGTTGCACCCGATGCATTTTGAATTATTTGTGACGATACGTTGTCCTGCCAATCTGCTGATCAATGACAGCACCGTACCTAATGGACAATAATAACAATAGCCTCTGCCAATAAAAGCTACCCAGAAAAACATCATCATCAACAGTTCTGTACTCAGATATTTATATACCTCAATCTTACTGATTAACTCATGTTACGGCTTGACTAAGCTGATATAACAAGCAATTCAAGTAAAATAAGCGATCAGTTAAAATAGAAATATGAACCTACAATTATTAGATTTATATACAGATTATCTCATTGCCTCGA
>JAQULX010000365.1 GCA_028718465.1 Dehalococcoidales bacterium
AAAACGCCTTAAGAAAGGTCGTTCGTCTTTCCCCCCTGTTTTTTCAGGCTCGTCCGCATGACTGGCCTGTGACAGGGCAGGCGCTATGCGGTTTTCGATTTCACGATAGGCTTTGGCGACTTCTTCCGGCATGCCGTATTTCTCGATAACCTGTGTCAGGGCATCAGATTCAGGGATGTTGCCGCCAGACATGGTGCTGTCAAGAGACATACGCAGGTGTTCCTCTGTATCAGATAGAGCATCCTGTATAGTCGCACGGTCACAACCGGAGAGTTCTTTTTTTAGAAGGGATAAATATTGCTCGATGCTTTGAATCATTTCTCTCCTCCTTCGGCGACGTTATCAACCAGGGCTTTTGTCTGGCGCCATATCCTGCGCCACCTTTCCAGGGTGTCACGGCCAGTTTCCGTAATCCGGTAGTAACGCCGCGGCGGTCCGGATATGGATGGTTCTACTTCACTTTCCAGCAAGCCACTACCTTCGAGTGACCGTAGAACAGGATAGAGCGTTCCCTGCTTGATTGTCGGGACTTCTGCCTTATCTTCCTCAATCAGCCTGGCGATTTGATAACCGTACATCGGCTCCGTCGCCCGGCTCAAGACGCCGAGGAGAACCAGGGCTGAGATACCGGCGTTTAGATCCTTCTGGAACTTGCGGTCAAATGTGTCCGTATCTATTAAGTTCATACCTTACCTCAAAGGTAGAGCAGCCTTTCTTTTGTTACCCGAGGTATTACAAATACATGATATAATATACTGGACACTATTATAGAGTATATAATAGCTATTGTCAATAGTCCTAATTTGATGATTATTGGTTTCTTAATAACATAATATGATTTGAACGGGACTGCAATGCTATAATGTTTTAAACTAACCGGATAAGGAGCAGGCTATGCTAAATATTATCTCGAAGGTCGGGCAGAAGAGAGTAATAACCTGTTTAGCGGTTTCTACGATACTGATTCTGTCAACCTTTATTTTTTCGGCTCCCGCAAATGGGGGGTCTAACATAGAGATTACTCCCAATGCCACCGAGCATACCGTGGTGATACCTTTTGAAAAAAGTTTCCGTTTTATCGCCACCATTAAAAATAATGGCAGCACAACTGAAATTATTAACATGACGAGAGGTTCAGGCATACCTCAAGATTGGCACTTGCTCGCAGCTGCCGGCCAGTATAAACTTGACCCCGGACAATCAATTGACTACATTGCCGTTTCCGAACCAAATGTAAGTTCGGAGTCAAAAGAGCAGACCGTTAAGGTTCCTTTTTCGTTTTTCTGGGATGGCGGCAGTGAGGAATTTGAGGTAACGGTAAGCACAAAAATACTCTCATACCAGGATTTGCAGAATGAAAGTATCAGGACAAACGTTTCCGTTCTGGACAAATCGAATGGTGAGCCGGTTTCCGGTGCTCATGTTCTGGCCACGCTTCCCAGCGGTATCGATTCTTATAGCGCCACGACTGTCCAGGACGGGTATGAAATTTCATTACCTTCAAGTGACTACATTAAAAAAACGGTTGGGGATTATCAGATCGACCACACCAGTACCGGCTACTATTTTCAGGTTTATGCTCAAGGTTATCAATGTTATTTCGAATCGGATTATCTCCCCGGAGATGGCGATCCGAAAATTGTTGAACTGGAGCCTCTGGACCAAGCTGCTCAATACAGCCTTCAAGAAACTATAGAATCCGGTTATTCCATATGGTGGATTAGAGCTTCGGCAGATAGTAAATACTTTGCTTTTTCCCAGGGCGCGCACGGGCAGCCTGGCCGGGAGCCGCCTGATCAAACCAAAATAGTAATGACCTATAGTAGCGGCAGTGTGATTTGGGAAAGACCGACAGGTGGTGAATGCTGGGGCCTTGATATTTCCTCCGGCGGAGAGTACGTAGCGGCTGGCTGCCTGGACGGCCGCATTTATCTATGGGATAAGAACGGACAAGAAGTCTGGAGGCATAACAGCGGCGAAGGGCGTGAAGGCGGGGTGCTGGTGCGCTGGGTTAAATTTTCACCGGATGGCAGCTATCTGCTTTCCGGCCCGGTGGCTACGAATAATGGAGACGCCGGATTATTCGAAGTCAGTTCCGGCAATCTGTTATGGTCATTTAGCACCGGTGATTGGCTCCGCGAAGCCAGGTTTTCGGCCAACGGCAAAACGGTTTATCTCTCTTCGGGAAATGGTACTGTTTGCGCGGTTGATAGCACCTCAGGCGAGTTGGTATGGATTGGCTCTGGTAATCATGTAATACCTTTTTTGCTCGGCATTAACGAGCAAGAAGAATTGGTCGTTTCTTCAGGTAAAGGCCGTGCCTTTACCGCCCTGGATTCGACGGATGGTTCGCGCCAGTGGCAGGTGGTTATTGACCAGACAGTCACATCTGCCCAGATGGCAAACGACGGTTCAATAATTGGTTCCACGGTTGGCGGTATGACTTACGGGGTCAACCACGATGGCTCCTTAAGGTGGGCCAGAAGGTACGGCGGCGTAGGACATAACGGTGTGCATTACACTAAAAACGGAAAGTATGTACTTCTAGGCGGGCCTAATCCCACACTATTTGATAGCAATGGTAACGTGCTCTGGCAAAGAGAAAAGGATATACGCATACAGATGACGGGCCCGGCTGAGCAGGATACCGGCGGCGCTAATGCTGTCTGGGTCTCCGAGGACGCTTCCCTGATTATCCTCGGCGGTGATGATGGAAGAATCGATTTTTACCGGGGAGAAGTGACTACCGGCGATAACACTTACAGCCAGCTATCAGGAATGGGCCTTGCTGGCCATGAAGTAAACCCACCTCCGCAGCCGTCACCGAGGCCGATATATACACCGGAGTCAAGAACAGCGCCATCTCAAACGCCGGCACCGGCACTTACCCATGAACCGGAAATAGCATCTACTCCAGCTCCTGCCGAAACACCGGAACCAGCGCCGCGGAACGGGGGAATGTCATGCGGATTTAGCCCTGATGCCGGCGCATCGGGACTTGGAGAAATAATTATCCTTATGGGCGCAGTATTCGTTTGTTTCAGCATAGTGCGATTCAGGCGTAAATAGATTCCAGTCCCAGATTGCATCGGTAAAGGCCATGCTTACTAAAACGCTAGAGAAACTGTAAGAAGCGATTCAGGGTAATGTTATGCAACAAAGCTCGTATCGTACAATAGTAACCGCTTCTAGATCATTCTCCTGAATGGCTATTTATTGTAATCATATAGCCTAATATTATTAATTAATGTCAATGAACTCATTTCGCTGATTGACAGCAATTATAAGCAAAGAGAAGAATAAATAATCATGGGGAAAGACGGATGCGGGCCGGACTCTGGCGTTCACTACCAGTGTGGTAGACAGGTATTTTAACAAAACAAGAAACGGAGAACTGCGAAATACTGAATAACCTGGGTGGGACTAACGTCCCACCCAGCCGCCCTAATGTACCGCTCGATGGGACGTCGTATTATCCGGTTACCTGTTATTGAACCATAGGAATATCTTTCCGATACTTATCCCACAGCGCCGGTAACTCTGTTTCCTTCAGTTCCTTCTCATCCATTTCAGCAATACAGGCATCCCAGGCTGCAATAAGCTTATCTTCTCGAGCGAGAATCTTATTGTTCCACTCTTCCATCTCCGCAGTCCATTTGCCTACCTCTTTGAAATAGCGTATAGAACCCTCATGCCAGGCATTGCGCACCGTTCCGACAGTATCAAGAACATGGTCTATATTACCAAACTCCAGTCTTCCGCCTTTATCCTTGTAGAGGGGGTAGCTTTCAGCCCATGCCTTGGTGGTGAAATAGGCTATGTCATCGTCCAGGAAATCATACGCATCCTGGCACTGTGCCTGGCTAGCCCCTTCCACAGGATCGCTCTCGGAAACGCCGGGACCTTCAGTTGAGATACTCGGTACGGAGGAAGGTGATACTGCATTCAGGCGTGCCCACCCTTCCTTGTCATCCCTTGGCAATTCTAAAAAGCGGATCCCGCCAGGCGCTGCCGCTTGTTTTAT
>JAQULX010000366.1 GCA_028718465.1 Dehalococcoidales bacterium
AACGATATGGGATATTTTATCATTATTCCTCAAAGCCAAATACCCAACAAACCTTAGCGGTGCAAGCATTTTCCTTCCATTTAGACGAAGCACGACTTCACCACCCGCTTCTTTTACCAGAGATTCCAGCGAATTACCTCTCCCGATAACGAGATACATACCGCAACCGGGACCAGTGACACTAACTCTGGCTCCCATTGACGACGCGATGGATGATTCAACAATTACTTCATTCTTTACTGTCATGGTACTTTTATCTTGACATTATCTTTATTCGTTTCGCAAGTATATTATTCTACCTTTTGAGCGTAACATCCAAAGGTATAGATAAATAATGTAACTAAAGTACCTGCCATCTAATCTGTCCAACCGCTGTTATTGCTGATTTGTATGCTCTTTCCTCAAGATACGGCTGAATATGGTGTCAGGCCGGAAGATATTAATGCTGCCTGAGCGGTGCGGATAATCATATTTATTAATAATTTATTGATTTTTCGGTAGCTATATTGACACATTATAAAGCATGGTTAACTTATAGTATTGGAGGGCAACAATCACTTTTAAGCCCCAAAGAGCAAAAAGACACATCCTCAGAATTACCCTGGCAGTCTGCAAAGAGGAATATACCCTGTCTGATAAAGCTCAATGCCCGAAATGCTGGTGAAAGGAACTATTCGATAAAGATCATGCCTGAAGGTAAATGCCCGAAGTGTGGTCGATTATATTATGGGTGGGCTTTGTTACAATCAAATCATCAACAATGCGAATTTTGTGGAACTATTTTAATGATCACTGAAATAAAAAGCGACGTTAGACTACAAAACAAGGCACCCGGTATCGACTTGACGTAGGAACATCTGGAGTGCACGTTGGAATTAACTCTCCATTCTATGACCTTAACCTGTTTTAATTTCCAGTAATTGTTAACTGCGATAATTTACCAGGATTTAAACCTGACATTTTGGTTATAACAACGTTTATAATATTAGTATACTGGCTAAGGTTTATTTTTCCGATTTATATCAATAGAATTCATCCTTGAAAGCTTAGAAGTGCTGCCTGTAATGTGGTCACCTGGGTAGCATGGAGCTAATGGTGAAACCGATCAAAATGATAATATTTTGATCGGTTTTTTGTTTTTACCCTGAAATCAAGAATAAACAAAAAGGAGGTGATAAAGCAAAAATAATGAGGGTTATCCTGGTTATATTAAGATTTGTCGGTTATTAATGGAAGGAGAAATATTAGAATGTTAAAAAAGTTGCTATTAGTTATGCTATCGGTTGTTCTTTTAATCGGTCTGGCCATACCGACTGCGGTTATGGCTGGTAGTGAGAGTGACCCGGATGAATTTCCTCTGTACGCAGGACAGGACATCGAAGTCGGTAAAGTTCAGGTCTGGAACGATTCCAACGGTGTTTGTGCAAAATTTGCTATTACCGAATCTGACTGGGTAATAACAGAGGTCCACCTGGCTATTGAAGCCAGTATGGAGGCTATTCCACAGACTGGATACAATAAAAAGGGAAAAGGTGGTGGTAATCCAATTCCCGGCCAGTTCGAATTTATTGAAGAGTTCGATCTAGGAGTAACAGAAGCCGGGCCTTACTGTAAATCGTGGGAAGACTTAGGTGCGGATTGTGGAGATGAAATCTATATCGCCGCACATGCGGTAGTGCAAAAATGCACTCTCAATGCGGAAGCCCCTTATAATGCAATGGCAGTCATCGATTATGAACAAGGACTACGTTATGACGAAACAGCGGTAAGAACACAGCGGTCCAATCCGGACGCTGTTCTGACCTACAATTCGGCATCTTCGTCTGAAGCAGATTTCTTCAGCCTTGGTTTTGGAGGCTGGGTAGTGGTTGAATTCGAGTATCCCATTCTTAATGGAGACGGTAATGACCTGCAGGTAATAGAAGATACCTGGGGACTGCCATACCCGAATGAAAGCGCCGACGTGTACGCTAAAGAGAATGAAGCGGATCCATGGATTTTGCTGGGGCCGGCAGATAATCAAGCCCCTGTGAATTCCTGGCACACGGTTACCGACCTGGACCTCGGAAGTCTGGCTTCGGCTAAGTTTATAAAGATCGTTGACACATCGAGCAGGACTGATTTTGATACCTATGTCGCATCTCATGGAAGTGATACGGTTGACGGGTATGACCTGAATGCAATCGTGTCTCTCCAGGATAATGTCACTTGCCAGATAGAGACAGCCTGGGGTGGAGAGGAAGATTTCCCGGGTGCTAACTGGGCGACTTATATCGTATACCAGCCTGAATGTGAGGTGGAATTTCCCGAAGGTGGAACAGTGACCATTGCCTTTGAAGACCTTCCGCTTGATAAAACTCTGGACTGGGACTATAACGACTGGGTAGCTGATATTGATACTGTTCTCCTCATGCAGGGAGATGATCTGAAACAGGCAAACTTTACAATTACTCCTGAAGCACGAGGCGCCGGCTACAATCACGTTTTCCATCTGGAAATACCGGCTGATACTTTCGGTGGGAACGGTGACTATAAACTGACCATCTATGTTGACGGAGTACCGAATGAAACAAATAGTGAGTTCGATGCCTCAGTCGACAATGACTTTATTGTAATCCCCGATACGACTGCAGCTCTGCCTGGAACATTAACCAATACTATTGAGCCCACTGGCATCGTATCCCACTATCCAACCATTGGCAATACTGATCCGGCAGCACCTCAGCACCAAACGTATGTACCAACAACGGTGACTGCCACTCTGGAAATCGTTTTTGATGCCCCTTACGCCAGTTTTGATGTAAGCAGTTATGATCCCTATAATCCCGCCAACGCGCATGGCGAGGGCTTGTTCTTCAACCCTTACCTGCATGTTAATAATACCGGTGAAGATATCGATGTTGGTGATGTCAGAATGCTCACTGTACCGGATGACTGGATGTGGCCCGAAGCCGGTATCGGTGTCTGGTTAGCCTATCCCGCAGTTGATTTAGGAAACCCTCCGTTGTTCTCAGAGGACTGGTGGACGAACTATGTTGACGACTCTACTGAAACAACCGATGATGATCTGGTTTATAACGGTAACCCGTAGCTTTTAATCAAACTCTATCTGGATTTCATAGTACAGGGTAATCATGGCATCCCCCGAAAAACGGGGATAAGTTAAAGTAGGTAACACAAGACAAAAACAACCCTTCTGTAGCAGGCAAAGTATTTAGAGATAAATACAGCGGCTCAGGAGGGTTGTTCTATATGAAAGCCTCTTACCCGTTCTTCCAGTCTACCAGATGACTGAGGACCGGCAGTCCGTCATGGGGCATGCCGGCATACAGCCGCTCGCACTCCCCCAGGGGAAACACGCTGGAAACCCCTCTCGCCAGTATCCTGTCCCTCAAAGCTGTCCTGCGCTCTTCGGGATAGATGCCTGCTGTGGAAACGCCCGGATGCAGATACCTCAGCGCGTCTGCCAGATTACTTACCGGACGGACAATCACCAGCCGGCACATCGGATGGTCCAGGATATCGAACTCATCCGGCATCACGACCGCTCCCGAGAAAAATTGCTCATCTCCGGCGTTGATATACCAGCGGCCGGAAGCGTATTTGCCTCGCTTCAGGCGCTTGAGCTGTCCCCTGACGGCCGGCGAAATGAACTGCGGTATTGATCGGTCCCATTTTCTGAGGGCCCTGCACAGGAGTCCGGCATAGCGGTCCGCTTGCTCCTCCGTACCTTCGATATAGTGCACCAGAGAAGAGGTGCACGCTTTCTGATTATGTATCAGGGAATCCATCGAAGCCTTCAAAGCCGCTTCTTCCAGGCGGTCCGCAAAAGCCTCCCTCCCGATCAGGCTGACGCCGTAGCGGGGATTGAGGCAGATAGTCCGGGTGTATAAGGACCGGGACTGCACCGCGGCCACCGTTTCCGGTGAGCCCCACACCACCACCCGGTCAAAGGCATTGGGACTGTACAGAACGTTTTCGATATCACCGTCTCCCCCCTGCCAGTAGACTA
>JAQULX010000367.1 GCA_028718465.1 Dehalococcoidales bacterium
CAAGGTTTAGTTCCCCTTTTTATGGTTTTCCATTTATTCACAACAGAATCATATCTCTTTATTGACCCACTTGGTGTTCCTAAAAAAACAATATCGATAAGCTCCGGAATAACCGGCACGATCAATAATGGATTCCCCGGTCAAGCCGGGGAATGACAGAGTGGACTATTAGAGCAGTACGTCGCAGAGCGATCCCGAGAGCTCCCTCTTTGAGGGGATCATTGAGTCTTGCGCGAGATGTTACGATGGGGCCCCCCATAAGAATATTTTTCACCCCCCATCGTTATACATATCAAAGAACCAGTGACAGCGTTAAGCGGTTGAAGAAAAAATCGCCAACCGTTGGTATGTCAGTAATGACGCGGGTTGCATTAATCGGAACTGTCCCGATTATTTCTTTCTTCCCAAAATATTTTATTATGTCCCCCGAATTTCATTCACTTCTTACCAAGTTATTAAATCTTCATCTTTTAACAGTAACAAAAGTTTATTCGCCATTTCGATATTTTTTGGTAACCCGTACAAGCCTTTTTGATAGAGTTCTGCCAGTAATACTATAGCTCCTTCAAATTTGTTACTAACTGATTTATGTAACCAATCTAATCCAGCGCCCACATCCGTTGCAATCCCATTTGTTCCATCTAGTAAATCCATTGCATAGATATATTGGGCATGCGCATATCCCAGCTCAGCTGCTTCACGGAACAATTTTGCAGCCATTTTTTTGTCTTGATTTACTATCTCGCCGACATCATAAAAAAAACCTAACTTATATAATGCTGGTGGATATTTTTTTTGTGCAGCTGATTGAATTAGCATTAATCGTCTTTTATCGAATTGGCTCTCAGTTTCGTCACCAACTGAATACCCAGCACTCAGAAATTCGGCTTCTGGGTTACCGCAAGCTAATAAAGGCATCAGAATCTTTGAAGCGCTATTAAATCTACCTTTTTCTATTGCCTGCCTTGCTAAGGCAATTATTTTTTCGAAACCAATCTGATCCTTTTTAAAATCTGTCTTCTTCATCTTTTCTCCTTGGATCAATTAATTCTAAGGCCGTTAAATGCTTCACCTCTATGATACCATTAATGCATCCTAATGCTTAATTTACCCAAAGTCTATTCTGGCACTGATCAGCTATATGTTGCGAGTTTTTATATGGAATAACCTATATTCATCCTCATGTTACTATTTAGTTACAAAATCTTCTTTCACCATTTGGTCCTGTACATTTGCCTTGTATGTGCTTTACTTTAGTAACTCCTAATTTATGGATCGCCTTTCTTTTGGCTTCTTTACAGGCCGTTGTATATGAACACTTAACTTGGTCCGACCCCGTTACCCATCCTTTTTCTAAAAACCATTGCTAACATGTTATTAATTGTAAGATAAGGATAAAAGAAAATTATTCCAATGAGAAATGAATGTGCAATAATATACACTTCGCTGATTTCAGAGATATAAAAAATTGGAATAAAAGATATAATGCCTAATATTACATCACACAAATAAACTACTTTATATCCTCTGATATTAATTTTTATCAAATTAAATACTTCTCTAATATTTAGCGCTGCTGATATTTTAAAATTATTTTGGGCAAATTCTACATAGGCAACATTTAAAAAAAACTTAATAAACATCAGAAGCGGAAGATTAATAATCATTCCGGCTCTTAGAGAAGTTGCTATTGCAGTTTCATTAAGTGGAAAGTATCGGTCTACAATAAATTGAAAAACAATTAACGGGGAAAAGTATGCTATATAAACCACTAAGAGTTTCAGAGATATTTTTAAAATAATACCAATATCAGTCCAACCTGGTAGATTATGATCATCTGATTTTAATAATGAAGCCAAATATAACATCAGATACCCATTTACAATAATAGCACCAATTATTGTTATGCTTGATATGAGTCCACCAATAAATAATTTTGTTAGCCAAGCCTTATCTCTGACAGGATTTGTGAATGCCTTTTTTATATTAAGTATCATCACTCCTATTCCCTCATATACTTGTGACATCCCGGGGACATAGTGACTATTTTATAGATTCTTCCGTGGTCTCCCCAGTTTTCCTTTCTCGAGGTTACAACCAGTCATTCTATCATATTAGAAAATATCTCCATCGATCGAACGCCACGTTGCGTTACATGATGAGGATGATCTGATAATACTATGCGAGGTACGCGTGCCATGATCCTATGATTTAATATCGCCTCTCAATGACCTGAAATGTTATTGTGTCCCCCGAATTTCCCAAGTATACTGTCACTGGAATTGTTGCGAATTACCTCGGTTTGTGTTTCAATTCAAAACGCGTCATTTTCCACTGTAACCCACCAACATCCTGATAAAGCAAAACGACTTCACCTCCATATAATTTTTGTCCTTTATCCATAGATATTCCAGCAAACCAGCCATTTTTTATATACACACTTTTAACAGCCACAATATTGAATCTCACATGTTGGTATACATTTCTGGAGTCACCTTCTCCAGGACCAATAGACACAATGTCAGCTTGAATATCTTTTCCAACTTCTTTAAAAAATAGTTCGTTAAAATCTCGTGTTATCTGTTGTTTACTAGGTGTATCACAAGCAATTAAACAAAAGAAAGCCAAGCAGAAAAGAAATAATCCATTGCTTTTCTGCAAATGGCAAATTTTAAATAAATACATTTCTCCTCCTCATATAGATTTATATTAATGGATTTTTTTATCTACTCTGACAACCCTGTATGCAGGATTTCCGAATATCATTCTCATCAAAGTTGTTTTCGTTACGCTTTGAACATCGAATCCCTCGTTCATTATCTATCAAATCCCGTGGTTCGAATGCCCAAGGCCTCTTACCAGATATTCTACCTCCAATATCAGGTATATCGTAAAGAATGAATCCTTGAATTTCATTGGCTACTCCAGCTAGTCTGGTGCTTGTGTTGCCGAATTTTGACGCGACCATGCAACTCACAACACAATGCCGCATACTTGAATCATTATTGTATTGATTGTGTCCCCAACTACGGCTTGAATGCGCATAGCTATACAAGTCTGACCAGTAAGTGAATGGATTAACCCATGATATACCAATTCCGTCATCATATTCATTCCCCGCTGGCGTATTTCCTGATGGATCAGTTAAGTTTATGGGGCGGCTTTTTGTGTAGGCATAAAGATTTACATCCCCACCCGCAAACCCTATCGGGTCCTTGGTTACGAAGCGCCCTGCTTTGGGATCATAGTACCTTGCACGATAAAAGTACATACCTGTTTCTTTGTCGTACTCTCGTGAGGTGTAAGTGTATGGCTGATTGATATTTCCGTTTGTTGTGATCGTCATGTTGCCAAAGGAATCGTAGGCGTAGCGCTGCACCACTGCACCGCTCGCATTGCTGATACTGGTGATCGAACCCAGGCCGTCCGCATGATAATAGTACGGGGTGCAGGTTGCCCCTGTCTTCACTTCTATGACGACTTTCGTATGCCGTTCACTATCGTTCTCAGTTGATGATGCTTCCTGTAACCGCCCTCACTCCCAGTTCACTTCGATGGGATTGACCTGACCGGCGGTGACTGCGGAAACGGCGCTCCAGTGCTGGCCCCCGCCCTCGTCCACCCGGAACTTGTAGTTCCTGCCGGGAAGGACGAACTCCACCTTCCCATCCGTGCTGGTCCTGGCGCTGAGCCCCAGATAGGCGCCGGCTTCGCTGAAGACATACACCGGCACATTGTTCACCGGGCTGCCCGCCTTCTTTGCCGTAATCTGCGCCGCGCCCCGCGGGATCGAAACCGTCGCATTGGCCGACTGAAACTCGCTTGACCAGTACTGGCTGCCCAGGTAGTCCGCCCGCACCTTGTAGGACTTGTCAGGCAGGCTGAACACCGCCTGGCCGCTTGCGTTCGTCGCCAGGGACTTGCCCAGGTAGCCGCCCGCAGGCGTGAAGAGATAGACATTGACACCGGAGAGCGGCGTCGATCCCCCGTAAACCCCTTCCACCG
>JAQULX010000368.1 GCA_028718465.1 Dehalococcoidales bacterium
GGCAGCGTAATAAGTTTTTCAATATGCTGCATACGAAACAGGGCTAAACTGGAACAGGCGATTCAGAATGGAAATAACCTGCCGGTAAAACAGGAAGTATATAGCCGTACCGCAAGGCGGTTATCAGGGAGCCCCTAATCTGAATAGGAGGGGGAGAAGAATGAGGATAGGGATGATATCTCCATTGGAGATGAGGGTGCCGCCGGTAGCTTACGGAGGCACCGAATTGATTGTCAGTTTACTTACGGAAGAATTTGTCAAAAGAGGCCATGAGGTCACTTTGTTCGCCAGCGGCGATTCGGTTACTCAGGCCAGATTAGTATCAGTCTGCGATCATTACCTGAGAGGTTCAGACAGGGATAAAGCCGTATTAAACATGATGAATGTAGTAGCCTGTATTGAGAGGTCACGGGAGTTCGATATTATCCATAACCACACTCAAGCCGAAGGCATGAGTATGGCATGTCTGACAAATACACCGGTTCTGTCCACTTTGCACGGTAATCTCCAGGGTGACATGAGATTGCTTTTTGAAAACTACTGCGGCTGGTATAACACGATCAGTATTTCATCCAAGTATCTTTTGCCGCAGAAGGACCGTTTTGCAGGCGTAATCTATAACGCAATCGATGTGAAGGCTTTTCCTTTTAAAGAGTCCAGGGATGGAGATCCTTATTTGCTTTTTCTCAGCCGCATCAGTCATGAGAAGGGACCGCATCTGGCGATTGAATTAGCAAAAAAAGTGGGAATGAGACTGCTCATTGCCGGGAATGTCGATACAATAGACATACGGTATTTCGATAGTGAAATCCTGCCCAGGGTAGATGGTGATCAGATCAAATACCTGGGAGAGGCTGATTTCAAAAAGAAGATAGACCTGATGGCCGGAGCATATGCTTTACTGGCGCCGATCACCTGGTCCGAGCCATTCGGCCTGTTTATGGTCGAGGCGATGGCTTGCGGCACACCGGTAATAGTAATGAACCGAGGCTCAGCCCCGGAGGTAGTAAAACACGGCAAGACTGGTTTCGTGACGGATACCCTCGCTGATATGGTTGAAGCAGTTGGGAAAGTGACTCAAATAGACCGGTCGGCCTGCCGTAAGCATGTTGAAGAGAAATTCGATGTACCACGTATGGCGACTGATTACCTCGAAGCCTATGAGAGAGTAATTCAGAAAGAGAAGATAAAGAAACCTGCCGCGGCATTAGCCTGAGCTGATAGCTGTTTTTTGACCCAGCCGGAGCCTTCCGGCTGGTAAAGCATCACGCAAAAGATGAGTGACACTATAATCCTCTCTCCGGGTACCCGGAGAGAGGATTATTATAAGAGGTAGTGCTTTCCTCTTTCAGGTGTTCATGCACTACGTAAAATTGCGTAATAATGCCGAATTCACTTTTAATACCGACAGTATTAATGATACAATATTGTGTACGGGTAATATCCGGAAAGACAAGGCCGTTCTACTCAGAACCAATAAGCTAAATTACCGGGAAAATGGGGATGGCAGTCCGGCCTGAAAATAAGCAGGATTGTGGTGCGGTACGGGTTTTTATGGATAATGAATCGATTGTAGTTACCTCCGGCACGGTTTTCGCCGTTTCCAGCCGGAGTGGGGATATTAATCCGGAAGGAAAACAGGGCACACCTCAGGGGTTATACGCATATGATACCAGGTTTCTCTCCAGATTGGCTCTGACACTGGACGGTCGTAAGGTGATACCGGTCGGAGCTTCACCTCTGAACCATTCCATAGCCAGCTTCTATTCCAGGTCTCCGGGCACACGAAACACCCGCGAGGGGGCGGTCAGCATAGTACGGGACCGCTATGTTTCTCATGGTTTCCATGAAGATATCAGCCTGACCAATCATTCTTCCAAGAAGCATAAGACGCGCCTGGAGTTGAGCTTTGATGCTGATTTTGCCGATGTCTTTGAAGTGAGGCTGGGTGGGGTTTCCAAAGCCGGGAAAGTCACGGTAAAGCATCGGGAAGGTCATGACATTTGCCTGGTTTATGAGAGAGAAGAATACCAGAGGGAGACCTGGATCAAATTTTCGGACTCTCCGGTGATTGAAGGGAAGACCGCCTCTTTTGAGGTCTCGCTTGAGCCCAAAGCGACCTGGAGGACCTGCCTCAGCATTGTTCCGGTGGTGGATGAAATTCCCGAGCCGATACCCTGTCTTCAGGATGCCGTAGGTTCACCCTGGAGCCCTTATAAACGGGACCCCAATAAGGTTGTATGCAAGATTACGGAGAAGGATATCTCCGGCCCACTGCGGGACGTGCCCAAGCTGGTGACCAGCAATGACTGTTTGCGTCAGGCTTATGAGCAGGCAGTGGTGGACTTGCAGGCCTTGACCATCAAACAGGAAAGCGGCCTCTATATCCTGGCGGCCGGGATACCCTGGTTCGTGGCGATTTTCGGCCGGGACTCCATTATAAGCTCTATCCAGACCAAGCTCCTGGGACCGGAACTGATGATAGGTACAATACACACTCTGGCCAACCTTCAGGCAGTAGACTATGATGAGTTCAGGGATGCCGAGCCGGGCAAGCTGCCCCACGAGGTGCGTAAGGGTGAGCTTTCCTATTTTGAACAGGTGCCTCATACACGGTATTATGGAAGCGTAGATACGACAGCACTCTTCCTGATACTTCTCTGGGAAGTATACCAGTGGACGGGGGATAGTACTTTTCTTGACCGTTTCCTGCCCCCGGCTGAAGCTGCTCTTGACTGGATCAAGAACTGGGGAGACATGGATGGCGACGGGTTTATAGAATATCATCGGAAATCCAGCAAAGGCCTGAGAAATCAGGGCTGGAAGGACTCCAACGACTCCGTGAATTTTGCTGATGGAAAACTGGCCGAGGGCAGCATTGCCCTGGCCGAAGTACAGGGCTATATTTATGACGCCAAGATGAAAATGGCGGAGATATATCGCATTATGGGGAACTTCCAGAGGGGACAGGAACTGGAGACTGAAGCCATGAAGCTGCGGGAGCAATTCAATCAGGCTTTCTGGATGCCGGACAAGGGGTACTACGCGATGGCCCTGGACGGACGGAAACGGCAGGTAGACAGCATTTCATCCAATCCCGGGCACTGCCTCTGGAGCGGTATTATCGATAAAGAAAAGGCGCCTGCGGTCGCAGCCAGGCTGATGTCACCGGACATGTTTTCCGGTTGGGGGATACGCACCCTGTCCTCGGAGATGGCCAGGTATAATCCACTTTCTTATCATAATGGAAGCATCTGGCCGCATGATAACTCTCTGATCGCTGCCGGACTGCGGCGGTACGGGTTTGTCAAAGAGTCCAGCGAAGTGATCAATTCAATGCTGGATGCGGCTGCGGCTTTTCCAATTCACCGTCTGCCGGAGCTGTTTGCCGGCTACGCCCGGCGGGAGCGCTCGTTTCCCGTGCCGGACCCGGCAGCTAACAGTCCGCAGGCCTGGGCGTCCGGAGCGATAGTGTACTTCCTGGAGGTACTGCTGGGAGTGACCCCGGCAGACGACCGCCTCCTGCTGGAAGCACCGAGGGACGGCTCCGCGATATCACTCAGGGGGGTCAACTATCGCGGGTACGACTTTAATCTGTAAGTGGGTGAACGCCTGACAGGCTCAGGGGTGCTGTACCCGATTTTTTCTCCTGTTCCGGCGAAACCTGCCCCGTACTGTGATAGCTGCCATCCAGTATGGAAAGAAAGATATATGTTCTCCGGGACACTGACTTGCGCCGGCGCTTATTAGAGACTCCGGAGATCAACGCTGGTTGAACAAGGCCTCCTAGATGCGCCTTCCCCGGAGATAATTCATGGCGATAGCGGCCAGGAACATCACGGCGAAAATCCCGAAAAGAACTATAGCAACAGTAGCCCAGCCCCCGGTAGCAATTCCAAAGCCGAATACCGCGGCTATAATAGCCAGGACCAGGAAGATCAAAGCCCACCTTAACATATTCCCCTCCATTTGTTTGATCTTATCCATTAACTATTCTATT
>JAQULX010000369.1 GCA_028718465.1 Dehalococcoidales bacterium
AGGAAATGAATCATAACCACGAAATTGCGATGAAAAAGCTGGACCTAGAGCTGGCTAAGTTGCAGGCTTCGATTGCGTTAAGCCGGGCTGAATTTGAGGATAATAAGCATCGCAAGGACAGGGAGTACGATGAGAGTGTTTCGTTCCGCAATAATGCATTATCTAATCTGGGTAAAATAGCGCAGGCTGCTGCGGGCGCTATGGGTTCGGCGGGGGTTGGAATGAAGGTTGACCCGGAGGATGAGGTAGCGGATATTGGTGAAGATGCCAGGGAACAGCCAGCGCCAACGGCTGATAAAGAGCCTAAAGCCACGGTTAAGAATTTCCCCTGCCAGTTTTGTCATACGATGCTTACCGTACCGCCGGGTAGTGGCGAGGTCGAATGCTCGAATGATCAATGCAAGGCTAAATATAAGATCGACATTTAGATACTCAAAGAGGGCGGAGCGATGCTTGTGCGGTTGAGTGTAGCCATTACCAGGGTGCAACCTGCTGAGGATGGCGGGATGGCAACGAAAGGTTTCCATGACCGACCTAAGATACGTTGACGAAGCACAAGCCACCAGAGACTTCCGCCGATAATGCGATAGGGCCGGGGATCGAAGCATCGCCCCGGCCCCCAATTAAGCAGAGGAGCAGATATGGGATTCAAATTCAACGGTGAAATGTTTTCTCGCACCTTCATCAAACTTTCAGCAGGACCAAAGATTGGAGAATTTCTCAAGGCTTTTGGTGATGATAATATCAAGCGGTGTATATTTGAGAATAAATATATAACTGATTTAATCCCGGATAATTATAAAAATGAGTTGAAAGCAAAATTTCCACCGCAATATAAAGAGATGATCGACGGATTCACCAACCAGGAGGTCTATGGATGGGTACCCAAGGAATACCGGGAAATAATTCAGTCATGTCCAAACTGGAAAGCATGGGTGCGCGACCAGTTGGACGCGATAAGAACGTTTTTAAAAAGTTGACGGGTGAGACTTGAGGGAATAGTTCGCTATTGGATGCTTGGAGTGGTATCGGTAAGGGAGAACTACGCTTAAAGACGCATCAGTCATTGTCGTAGTGCCTATGATTAGGCAAGTAGAGTCTCACCCGTTCCTTGACATGGTACGTTTTATCGGTTTATTCTTGATTCATGGATAACGAAAACAGACCTCTTGCCTTCGCCGGGTTTATGGGTGCCTTAGCCACCGGAATTTTGTTGTGGTGTATTATCCCCCGGTATTTTAAATTAACCTCTAAAGCTTTCTTTCAACCAGCCTCTGTTAGTAAAATTGCTGCTAGTTTACCATATGGAACCGAAGATGAATTTGTTTTGGCGGCCTGGAATTATGTCGGCAACCTGCCTTATGAAAACCTCGGCTCCAACATGGAATTTTACGGTGATGTTATTCAATGCGCAGACTGCTATTTAGGGTCGCAGGCCGTCCAGCGACAGAAGGGTAATTGCGTCTCAAAATCATCCCTTCTTGCGTCAATCCTGGCTAACCGTATGGATATCAATCGTCTCAAACTTGTAGTGGGTGATTATGAGGGTGAAAAAAACCAGGGACATATGTGGGTTGAATGGTGGAGAATACCTCAAAACAACTGGTATATTTTGGAATCAACCGCCCAGCCTCAATACCCTGATCCCTGGATGATGGCTGATGATTATACAACGACATATATCCCATCGACTTTTATTTCTCTTGATGAAATTGAATGCCTGGACAATAATTATTGCCGTACTTGACAAAGTACAATGCAAGTGTTAGCTTAAAAACAGGCAGTTGTTTAAAGGATGGATTTAATATGGGTCAAGGAAATTATGCTCATATCGAAATTGTCCAAGCCGATGCCTTTCATCCAAATTATGACGATGTAGTAGTTAGTCTAATCATTCGTAATTTAGCCGATGTTCCGATAAGTGTATTTGGACAAATTACTTATACCGCTGGCGGTGAATCATATGCGGTTGATTATAATAGCCCCCAATATGGAACGATAGACCCTGGTGTCTCTTTTCTGGTATTAGCTAGTTTCAAGATGCCTGACCAGGACGTTGTTGTGAATGGTTATAGTTCATATTACGGTAGCGACGGGGAGTGGCATAACGATGGTGTTTACGCTACTACAGTGCATCTTGAAAACCAAAATATTATCCCTTCTGGTTATGCTTATTCCAGACGCATTCTGTATCCGGCAGCGGCCACATACAACGGATATTATGAAATCGGAACTGTGAAATTTAATGCTCCACTTACCATCTTTCCGGGAGTAACCTGGATCGTCGATAAATTACTCGGCTCTTTTCTCTCCGCCTGTTTATCAAACGGAGGAACTCCTCTGGAGATGCGGATATTCGAGAAAACGGGTGCGGTTGGATCAACCGATTATATCGTGCAATTCTTAGCCTATGCGGGTTCAGGTGAGGTGGGTCACTACACAGGCGGTGTTGGACACAGGGTAGCCATTGCCCCATTGATTATGGCAGCGGTTTTGGCAGCTATTGGCGTTATCTTGGTGGGTGTAATAGGTAGGGCTGTTATCGGAGCTATAAAATCCGGCACAGAATACCGCTATGGACCGCAGGCTGAAGTAAAGACTACGACTCAACCCGCAACGAAAGAACTTAACCCAGGACAGAGCATGGCTGCCACAGGGGGTACGATTATAGTAACCGACAAAGGTGGCGGTGACACGTCTGTAACTAATTCAACAGGGAATACGGTTAAATTATCGCCAGGACAATCTGCCTCTGTCGCTTCTGGAGGTACCGTGGTTGCAGGTTCGCAGGGCGCAACTGTAAATATTCCTGGTGGCGTAACTACAACTACCGGTCCAAGTAATCCGCAAGGTGATGATACTGTCGGAAATATTGTAAAATATGTTGCAATTGCGGGAGGCGTGTTAGTTTTGGGACTGGTTGCTATTGCTGCTTTCCAGTCTTTCGGAAAACGCGAAGTATACCGTATTCCAATGAGGACTTGACAAGGTACAGAAATTCGTTCTAGTATTATTTAAGATAAAATAATAAATATTTTAAGGGAATTCGGGCACCCAATGGAGAGGTTTTCGCCCGAATTCCCTTTTTGTTGGGTGCTCGGAGACCAGTTCAGGAGGAGAACTGCCATGAAGTTTTCGAACATCAAGGTTATGAATGTAGTTGAGCCTATTGGTGTCGGTCTGGTCGATGAAGCTATGATTTACATGGATGGTAAAAAAGGTTGGACAGGCTCGTTCAAGAACTCTACGGATATTTCCAGGGGCATCTTGGCGGTTGGAGCAATGGCCGGGCAGGTTTTAATGCCCTCAGCTAATAAATATTTCGAACCCGTGGCTATAGCTGAAACTGCTTTGCTCACCAAGTCAGTCTTCCAGACTATAAAAAAGGCGATGACTCATGCCGCTAGTCATGTCAGGTCACCGTATGCTGCGCCTTACAAGATAGTCCATGGCCCTGTTTCCCAGGATTTACCCGCAGCGATTCCGGTCGGTCCGGTGAATCCGGGAGTAATCCCTCCTTCTGAAACAATATATCAGGGTGCCAGAGGCTCTGGCCTTTAAAGAGCCTGAAAATATTTAAAATAAACCTAAAAGGAGAAAACTAACAATGGGTGAGATTTTAAAACAAGCAAGGGGTATTACAAATAATTTTGCGCCTGTAGCAACGGGATCGTACAAAATCGATACCATGTTGATGCAACCGCAGCAGAAAGAAGTTCGTTCTGATATGGGGGGAATGTCAGCGGATGAACAGGAACTCCTTTTTAATGACCTGGATATCGAGTTCCCCAGTTCTGAAAACAATTACCTGGCCCAAATGATATGGGAAGAATCTCTGCCTATTCGTGATGCAGTCCGTGTCCTGAAGTCGAAACCTGGCGCGGGTGGCGCTTATACCGGTATCCTGGCCAATAACTCAACCGACCTGGAAGTTTGGCCGCTGCGTCCGAAGGATGTCGGCGGAACCCTGCTTAATTCCGGTGGTACTGCCCTCTGCG
>JAQULX010000370.1 GCA_028718465.1 Dehalococcoidales bacterium
CGATCAGGGGATACCAGAGCCAGATACTGGCATGAGTAGCCGGAAACCATTTTATCTGCGGTTTCCCGCAAGCCTTCCATAGATCGAGAGTAGCTACACGGGGAATCATCTCGTCAAATAAGGCATTAAGCATTAACAGCGGCCGGTCCCGCAGGGAGCCGGCAAAGGTCATTGGATCAGTCAGGTAGCTGCTCTTACCGGCATCGACAAAATCGAAGCCCTTCTCGTCCACCTCGCTTAAATATCGTGCGTAGTCCTCCTGATTGCGGCAGTACGCAACAGCATCATACTTGTACTGCCAGCGAAGCATCAAGCTGTGTCTGGTAATCTTGTCCGAGTTGCCTCCTGATTCAATCAAGATACCCGCTCTGATCCGCTTGTCCAGCCCCATTGCGATAGAAGAGATAAAACTGCCGAAGCTGATGCCCACCACGGATATCTTCTCCTGGTCCAGTTCAGGCCGTGTGCCTGCCCAATCGAGCACCTGACGAACATCTGTAACCGAGATCTGATAGCTTTCGAACCACTCTTCGGGGCTTAGGCGGGGGTATTTCTCTTTTATCGGCTGTGGCGCACGCACAGTATGAAATACCAGATAGAGAATGAAGCTGGCAATGCCTTTCCGGGCCAGGGTGCGCGCTATAAGCCGACAAGGGAAAATGCTCCGGTCTCCCATTCCGTGTAACAGTACCGCCAGAGGCGCTTTTTCCTTTCCGGCAGGGAAAACATATTCACCCATTACATGGGTGTTCCCCAGGTATCTGGCAAAACAGGCGCTGGGCAAACGGATGGAATACCGTGACCAGAGTGCTGTCTCTTCCTTCAAGCTGCATTGGAGTCCGTCGTGCTGCCGGATATATGTATAGGGATTAATCATACCGGTTTCCGAGTATCATCAGTCAAATAGATTTTCAACCAGACTTAAATTTCTATATGAATTTTAACACCGGTATGCCCGGCATCTCAAGGCCGGCTTGATAATTGGAACTTTAGATATACTTCAAGAATCGGAAAGCGATTTTCATATTATTATCTGGTCCGCGTGGATTGAGGCGCTGTCGTATATAGCCGGTCAGTATACTCTTTTACCATCCGGCAGGCGCTGAAACGAGGGAGCACCGAACTGAGGGACTCCTTTACCATTTTTATCCATTCCTGAGGCACACCGTCCCGGTCCTGTTGATAATAAAGTGGAACTACTTTTTCTTCTATCAGGCGGTATAAAGCATCCGCGTCTCTTTTGTCCTGATCGGGTGAATAAGCGCCCTCAGGGCCGTCTCCGATAGCCCACCCGTTGGCCTCACTATAACCTTCATTCCACCAGCCGTCACGGACGCTCAGGTTGAGTATTCCGTTTATGCCCGCCTTCATTCCACTGGTACCGCTGGCTTCCTGTAGCCGCAGCGGATTGTTCAGCCAGACATCAATCCCGTGAGTCAGGTAGCGGGCCATGCGCATGTCGTAGTCTTCCACAAATGCGATCCTTCCCTGAAACTCGCGGTCCTGCGCCAGGTTATATATCCGATGCAGTAAATATTTCCCGGAAAAATCCGCCGGGTGAGATTTCCCTGCGAAGACTATCTGGACCGGGTGCCAGGGATTGTTAATGATATGTTTTAACCTGCCTATGTCTTGCAGTATCAAGGCCGGTCGTTTGTATTCCGTAAATCTCCGGGCAAAACCTATAGTCAACACCTGCGGGTTGAGTAGGGCTCCCATTGTCACCACCTGCTGGGCTGTAACCTCGCCGTCCGCCCAGCGTCCCTGCGCACGCGACATTATTACCTCCACCAGCCTTCTCTTAAAGTTGGTGTGTATCTCCCAGATTTCGGCATCCGGAATATCCCGTACTTTCTTCCAGAAGTCTACTTCATCCTGATGTTTCAGCCAGTCTTCTCCAAGGTATTTCTCAAATAACCGGGTGAACTCGTAACCAATCCAGGTCGGAACATGTACTCCGTTGGTGATATGTGTGATCGGAACTTGTTCTTCAGGCACGCCCGGCCACATTATATGCCACATCTTTCTGGTCTCTTTTCCATGCAGCAGGCTCACGGCGTTGCATTTCCTGGCAGTATTGATTGCAAGAGACGTCATGTTGAAACCTGATTGGCCTCGATTATCCGGACGCCCCAGATCGATAAACCTGTCCCGGTCGATGCCCAGAGACGGCCAGTATCCGCTGAAGTATTTATCGATTAAATCGGTATGGAAAACATCATGGCCGCTGGGTACCGGCGTATGCGTGGTAAAAATGGTAGCCTCCCGAACTTTAGCCATAGCTTCATTGAACGGCAGACCCTTCTCGACCTCCTCGCGGGCCCTCTCCAGGCTTGTAAAAGCCGAATGGCCTTCATTGGCATGCCAGACCTCCGGGTATATTCCAAGAGCGCGCAGTACCCTTACTCCTCCGATTCCCAGAACTATCTCCTGCTGTATGCGGATGTCCGGATCAGCCGTGTACAGGCGAGCGGAAAGCTGACGGTCTTCAGGAATGTTTTCCTCGACATTAGTGTCCAGAAGATAAATATTGACCCGCCCCACCTTCACCAGCCAGACTGCTATCGCCAGTTCCCTTCCGGCCAGATTCACTCTGGCAATCGATCGCTGACCATGGGAAGAAAGTACCTGGTTGATCGGCGCATCTTTGAAGTTCAGCTCCTGGTATATTTCCTGCTGCCAGCCTTCCGCTGAAACATGCTGATGAAAATAGCCCTGGGGATACATGAAACCGACACCGATAAAAGGCAGGCCAAGATCACTGGCCTCTTTGCACATGTCCCCGGCCAGTATACCCAGTCCTCCGGCGTAAATGGGCAATGAGCTATGGAACGCAAATTCCATGGAAAAGTAGGCGATCGGCCCGCTGAGAAGCTGGCCGCGGTGCCGGGGAAACCAGCTGTTCGGACTATTAATGTCGGCGTCTAAAGCCGCCATCACCGAATCATAAAGGGAGAGAAAAGCAGGGTCTTCGGACGCAGAGCGGATCGATTCAGGGCTGGTCTCATAAAGCTCTTTTACCGGATTGTGCCCGGTAGCCTGCCACAACGGGTAGTTTAAAGCCCGGAAAACATCTCTCGCCCTGGGATGCCAGCTCCACCATATGTTATGGGCTAATTCGTAGAGCCGATGAATACGCTCCGGAATCCTGGACGCGACTTCTGGGTCTATCATTGTACGTTCCTTTGTTTATTTTCCCTGGCCGGCCACGCCGGCGCAAGGGTGAAAAAGGCCAACTAATCCGTCCTCCTGCCTCTATTATATAAAATAAAGGCGCCCACTGATCAATGGCTTTTTATCGTCAGGTGTTTTAAGCAGCCACTTAAATTATAATAGTAATCAGAAAGCATTATCTTAAGCTCTGGCATAGAATCTCCATCCTGTGATATATACGATAAAACAAAAACCGGCGATTCAATATAGAGAATAAGTACTCATATTTAACGAGAAAGGCGGTGCAGCAATGATGAAAGCATTAATACTGGCCGGCGGCAAAGGTACCCGGCTGAGACCTCTGACTTACACGTTGCCCAAGCATTTATTACCGGTGGCCAACAAACCGATCCTGTTCTACGGCATTGAACAGATTATCGCGGCCGGCATCCAGGATATCGGCATCGTCGTTTCTCCGGAGACCGGGGACGAACTCAAGGCGGCATTAGCCGATAGCTCCCGGTGGAATGCCAGATTCACGTTTATTCTCCAGTCAACTCCCCTGGGGCTGGCCCATGCCGTCAAGACTGCCGCGGAATTCCTGGCTGACGACGTTTTCCTTCTTTTCCTTGGAGATAACCTGATTCAGGACGGCGTCGCTGCGCTGGTTGACGAATTTAAAGCTGAGTCCCCTGAAGCCCTGATCGTTTTGAAAGAGGTTGCCGATCCCCGCGCTTTCGGCGTTGCTGAAATAGACGCCTCAGGCCAGGTCACACGCGTAGTAGAAAAACCCAAAGAACCGCGGAGCAACCTGGCTGTAATCGTAGCTTATATATTCACTCCC
>JAQULX010000371.1 GCA_028718465.1 Dehalococcoidales bacterium
ATTCCATCCACACTAGGCCCTCGATGCCTCCCCGATCTGGTCGCGGAGGGCGTCCAGCCACGTTGCGGACTTGACCTCTCGTTCCAGCAGATAGCGAATATATGAAGCCAGTGCGTTTTTTATTTCACGGGACAACTCGGGCGAGATTTTCAGCCTGGGGACGACATCGAAGCTGCTTTTCTGGAATAGGCGCAATACCTTCAGTGCATCCACGGACATGGGAAAACTGGCCGGGTACTCATATTTACAGTTCGGACAGAGAATGCCCCCGGCGTTGGAACAGAACACGTTAACCACCGGCCTGAGTTCCACCTTGCAGGCGACGCATTCCTGTAGCTGCGGCCGGTATCCCACCAGGTCCAGGAGATGGATTTCGAAGTAACGCAGTGTTAAATCGATATTCTCTGCCCGGGACAGCCGCCGCAGGGTCTCCACCAGCAGATTAAACAGGGCGGGAGTGGAGACATGCATCGGAGTGAACTGGTTGACCAGTTCAGCCGCATAAAGGCCGTAGGAGGTAAGCCAGAGATCGTTTTTTAAAGGTAGGAAGCTGTCTATCGTCTGGCTGCCGATGATGGTATCCAGGTTGCGGCCGCGGGCCATCCTGACCTGACTGTAGGTCAGCATTTCCAGGTGCCCCGCCATCTTGCTTTTCGGACGGCGGACGCCCTTGGCCACTCCCTCGATTTTGCCCCTGTCGGGTGTGTATAGAGTGAGAATTCTATCCGCTTCACCCAGTTTGATCTTTTTAATAATAATGGCTTCAGTCTGATAGTTCCGCGGCTCCGGCATCGGGCTCTCCCTTATCGCTCTGTAATGGTTTTTCTTTCACCTTATCAAGAGTTTAGGCGGAAGCCGGGTATTATTCAAGTTTTCCTTTCAAAGGCGCGATCAGGGTAAACCGAGTGCCCTTGCCCGGGATGGTATTGACCCTGATCTGCCCTCCGGCATTACGGAAGCGTTCTCTGATGCTGAAGAGATCGAAAGGGGTCTGCTTCGAATTGCCGCGGCCGTTTAAAAGGAGGCTTCGCCCGTCATCTTTAACCTTGATTTGGATTCTGTCGTCCACTCTGTTAACACTGACCTTCACGCTTTTCGCTTCATCATACCGGCTGACGCCGTATAATATGTCTCTCACTGTCTGGAAGAGCAAAATGCTGGTGCTCTCTTCAAGGGATTTTTGCTTGCCGTCGTCATCGTAATAGGTCTTGATGCCCCTTTTCTGGCCGAACCTTTCTACCAGTTCTTCCAGTGCCGCCTCCAGTCCCAGGTCGTATAGTGAAGGCGGACTGAGTTCGAACGTCAGTGTCAGAGTGTCTTCGATAGCCTGCTGTAGAAGGTTGTAAATTTCCCTTAAAGGAGTGATAATGTCCGCGTCGCTTACCGAGTCCAAAAGGATTTTCATCTTGACTGCGCAAAGGGACAGTATCTGCGTGACGCCGTCGTGAATCAAAATGGCGATATTGTGTCTTTCATTCTGCTCGGTCAGGACTAGCCGGGAGGCTAACGACCGCAAATCGTCCTGGTATTCCTGGAGCTTTTTCTGGGCTGCTTTTTGACTGGTTATATCCTGCCATATCGAAAGGCGGGAAACGATCTCCCCTTTGCTGTCGGAAATAGGCGTGGCTGTCAGCGTTATCCACAGCGGCTCGCCGTTCTTTTTGCGGAAAAGTCTTTCGGACTGTTTTACGGTTCTCTTTGAGGGAGTGTTCAGCTTGCGCTTGTATGCCGCCGTTTTATCCGGCGGCCACCAGGGAAACGGCGGTCTGGTCCCGATAAGCTCCCCGGCTGTGAAGCCGGTTAAGGTCTCTAATGCCTTGTTGACATAGGATACCGTCCAGTCCGCTTCATGTACCATGATGGGATTGGGTACATTCTCAAGCAGTTTGGCGGTAAACGTCAGGTTCCGTGCCATCTCATTTTCCATTTGCTTCCTGACGTTAAATTCGAGTTTCAGGCTGGCGTTAGCGTCTGTCAGTTGGGCGGTGCGTTCGACTACTCTTGTTTCCAGGTCGTCTCGGGCTTTTGCCAGGGTGTCCCGGTACTGCTTGTGGGATGTCCGTTCAAAAGCTTGTTTGGTGATATCCGTGACAGCTATTCTTAGACTGAGGTCGTCCCTGTCCTGTTCAGGCAGTACGATGCTGTCGATCCTGGCGCAAAGAGGACGCCCGGATTTCGAACTGATCTCTATTTCATCGCTCTGGCGTTGCCCGGTCTCAAAAGCCCTCTTCTTATGGTCGTAATACGTATCCAGGGATTGAGGCAGGATAAACCTGGTAAACCTTTTTCTCAATAGATAGGATTGGGAATATCCCAGAAATTCGCTCCCTGTCCGGTTCACTTCGAGAATGAGATCATCTTTATTCAGGACGAAATAGCCGGCTGGAGCAAATTCGAAGAGATGCTGATATCGGTCATAAGACGACCGGGGTTCTTTTTGAATCCCTCGCAACTTTGTATTCACACTTACATGATAATATGGAATGCCGGCAAATGGCATTTATGGGAAAAACCGGCCAAAAAACAATTTCCAACGCGGAAACCCTGATTATCTCGAATTTAACGTAAAGTCTTTTGCGTTCAGCATATAATGTGCTTGAACTGGTATTCATGCATAAAGTAAACTTTAATTAAAGCCCGACCAGTTAGAGGAAGGTCCAGAAATGGCAGAAGTCCGCCCTTTCCAGGGCATCCGTTATAATATCAGGAAAATCACTGACCTGTCCGGAGTCATCTGTCCGCCTTATGATATTATCAGCCCCCGGCAGCAGGATGCGCTCTACCAGAGCAGCGAGTATAACTTTGTAAGGATAGAATATAACCGGGAAACATCTTCAGACAACGATCGGGACAACCGGTATACCCGCGCCGCAGGTACTATCAGGGAATGGCTTGAGCAGGGCATTCTGGAGTATGATGCAGTCCCGGCCTTCTATCTGCATGATCACAATTTTGCCTGGGCGGGCAAAAATTATATCCGGCGCGATATCATCGTCCGCTTGAGATTGGAGGAATGGGACAAAAACATCATCCGGCCTCATGAAAATATTATCCCCCGGGCGAAAAGCGATAGAATGAGCATGCTGAGGTCCTGCCGCTGCAATACCAGTCAGGTACTGGCCATGTACCAGGACCCTGAAAAAATTATTTGTTCCATTCTTACGGAGGCGGAAAAGGAAGCGCCCGCGTTTGATTTTTCTGATTCCCTGGGTGATAGGCATCAGTTGTGGCCTGTCAGCGGGCCTGAATCTGTCCGGCAGATTCAGAATGTGATTTTGCAGCAGCCTCTTTATATTGCTGACGGGCATCACCGCTATGACAGCGCTCTGACTTATCGCCGGGAAATATCCTCTCAATCGGAGTCTATAGCCGGTAATGAAGGCTTTAACTTTGTCATGACCAGTCTTATCGATTTTGCCGATCCGGGAATGGTCATTCTGCCTACTCACCGTCTGATAAGAGGGCTCCCGGGGCCGTCTTTGGACCGCCTGCGGTCCGGGCTGGCTGAATATTTCGATATCGAAGGTCTGGCCCTGGATGCGCCGCATATCTGGGATAAAGTAGATTCTCTTTTATCCGGTCTGACTCCGGAGATGAGGCAGGTCAGATTGGCCGTCCTGGGACTCGACCCCGGCTGTTTATCGATGCTGACCCTGAAAAACTTTGACTTGGTGGACCGGTTGATGCCGGGCACGCACAGTGCCCTGTATAAAAAGCTGGATGTCAGCCTGGTGGACCACGTCATTCTTGATAATATCCTGGCCTTTGATGAGGATAAAGAAGAAGGCTCTATACTCTACAGCCACGACAGGCAGGAAGTGATCGACCTCATCAAAGAGCGTCAGTATCAGCTCGCCTTTATTTTAAATCCGGTCAGGCCGGAGATAATCCGGGCGATTGCCGATGCCGGTGACAGAATGCCGCGCAAATCGACCTACTTTTACCCCAAAACCCCGGCCGGACTGGTCTTCTATAAGTTGTAACAGGTTACTGTATT
>JAQULX010000372.1 GCA_028718465.1 Dehalococcoidales bacterium
GGTCTTTGGGACACTGGGACACCGGGCAAAGGTAAGCTACGTCATATAACGCGCAGTCCCCGCAGTCCTTACACCCGTAAAGCGCAGTCTTAGTCCAGTACTCCAGCGTATGAAAAGCTTTTCTCACAACACTTGAGGAGTCAACAGCGCGCATGAAGGCCTGCACAGGTTTGAACAGGGGGCTCTTCGGCTCGAATATCGCCCTGTGGAGTATCAGGGACAGGATAAATATTACCGGACGCACCGGCTTCTGCGTCCTGGGCGCCTCGATTTCCCGGTTTAAACCTGTCTGAGGGTCCCTGATAAAATAATAGAACCCCCCGTTTTGCGGGTAGTCAAACTCCTTAATCAAATCTCTCCAGGCTGGGGTCAACTCCCGGCCCTTATCAATGATATACTCCACATCCTCGTAAGTCAGTCCCTGCCCGCTGAGGCAGGCGCCTCGAAAACCCAGGCCCCTGGAAAGGGCATAAAGCTTCGCCGAGCGGTCCAACCGGGCTTTTCTGCCTTTATCCGGACTACTGGACTCTGCGGCAATCCGCGCCAGGAGCTTATCGGTCACCACGCAGCCGGGGACCCGGTTTTCATGCATGGCCCTGGCGGCGGCCAGGGAGAGGACCTGGATGCTGACCAGTACCGGCAGGCTATACTTCTTGTGCTGAAGCCACAATTGAAGCTCGTGGAGCTTGCGGGCATCATAGCCGATTTGAGTGATGGCGAAATCAGCACCGGACTCGATCTTCTTTTTTAATTTATAATACTGTCCCATCACCTCGGCTTCCATGTGTTTAAAAGGCGAGACAGCAACGCCGGTGTAGAACTCGGTCGGCGCAAGACGGGCCTTCTTCCTCATAATCTCGTGTTCCATGCCCAGGTTCATCTCTTTGATAAGCTGAAGCCCACTCACGGAGTCGATATCGAAAACCGGCTTGGACCTTCCGGCAAAGCCGGCGGAAGACGGATAATCGCCGGTCAATACAAGGAGATTGTTCACATCCAGGGCCGCCAGTTGATACAGCAGGCTCTCGACCTGGTTGCGGTTCCTGTCCCGAAACGCCAGGTGCACCATCGGTTCGATGCCAACCTTGCGGATTTCCGAACAGAGTATTTCAGTAGCGATAGCCGGGTTACCGCCGGGGTTGTCGACAATGCTGATAGCGCAGACTTTACCGCCCCGGGCGGCCTTGCGGGCATTTTCCAGGACTGTTTCCTGGCGGATTTCAAAAGCGCCCAGGCCGGGGATTTGCTCCCATGTCAGGCAGAAACCGGAGGGATCGGTAATGGAGGCTTTAAGCTTGTTCCTCCGCTGCGCCATCTTTTGAGATATTATATCCTTCAACTCGGCCGGCAAAAGTTCGGGGGGGATGGGGGGTGTATCGGAGCCTGCCACGTAAGCGTATTCGGAGGTGCACAGGGCGATTTCTTTATCCCCCAGGATTCTATAGGCTTGCCCGTCTGGAGTCCGGGTCACGACCAGTATTGTAGAATGCCGGGAAATCCACCCTTCACGGAGATCGCGGTAGTATTTCAATACCGGCGTCTCCGGACCAATTTCACCCACTATCACGATATCGGGGTGGATTTCTCTGGTCTTTGTCAGGCCTTCGGCGGCGCCGGACGCCTGATCTACCCGGACAGCTCCTCCGGCGGCCCGGCGGACCTTCTCGGCCAGATCGGCAGTATCGCTGATTACCAGAATACTCTGATGGTCGTCCATCCCTCTTACTCGCAGATTCTTTCCCGGTAGGGGGAGATTTCCCAATCAATCTCTCTCCCTGCAAGGGGATGCAGGTGGGGGAGCTTAAGCACCCTCATCCAACTTCTTCGCACCCGGAGGGAACCCGGTGAAAGAATATTTCTTAAAATATACTGCCTGCCCTCAACAGCCGCTGATCTTCTCAACAATCAAGTTTTCCGCTTTCACCAGCTCGCTGAGGCGCTTTTGCAAGTCCGGGGAATACTCGACAAAGCTGTTGGTCATTTTAAGATGCGTAACCCGGTTGAGATTAATAACCCGGAGATAGACTTCATCCCTTCCGCGGGACCCTTTGAGTATCTCCATCACCCGGCTAAAAAAGGCTTCATCGCTCTCATCATTTTCCGTTTCATGAATGGTAATGGTCAACCTGTACAACTCCGCCGGAGCGGCCGAAGGCTTCCCGTTATGGCCGTTGACCATTTTACCATTGCCGCCGTTCTTGCCGCTGCCGCCGATCTTGCCAATGCCGGCGGTCTTCGGCATCTCTTTCAAGGCCTGTCCGGCCGCAGCAGCCGGCGCAACATCCGGCTTGAACAATTCGGCAGAATCGCAGGTCACCTGGACCTGATCCTCTTTTATCCTCACCTTGCCGTTAACGCGCAGGATGTTTCCCTCCTGCCAGAGGCCCCGGGTATCCTCATAAACGCGGGTCCAGGCCATCAATTCAATGCCGGCACCGGAGTCGTCTTCCAGTGCGGCGCTGCAAAAAGCCCGGCGGTCTTTGGTCAGCAACTCACGAAATGAGGAGACCATCCCCACCAGGCTGATCTCCTGCCCGTCCATTTCGGCGTTGACCTGGCTGGGGACAACAGTATTTTCCATATTATTGACAATATCCCGATACCGGGCGAAAGGATGCTCGGAGAGATAGACTCCTATCAACTCTTTCTCCCAGACCAGTTTTTCCTTCACCGACACTTCCCCGGCGTTCAACTCCAGGCCCGGCAGAGACACGGTGGAAGATTGTCCCAATACGTCGAACATGGTCACCTGCCCGGAGCTGCGCATTTTCTGCTCCGCCTGCGCCAGCGAAAGAATCCGGTCGACGCTGTTGAACAGCGCTCCCCTGTCTCCCAGGCAGTCCAGGGCACCGGCCTTGATCAGGCTCTCCAATACCCGGCGGTTGGCGCACTGACCGTCCATCCGGCGGCAAAGGTCTTCGATTGATTTGAAAGGGCCGTTCTTGCTGCGCTCGGCAATCAGGGGCTCTACGGCGCCCGGTCCGACGTTTTTAATAGCCGCCAGACCGAACCGGATATCCGGTTTCTCCGGATCGCCGCTGCTCTCCAGCGAGAATGTAACCTGGCTGCGGTTGATATCCGGGGGCAAGACTTTGATCTCCAGGCGGCGGCACTCGGATATTGCCGTGCCTATTTTATCCATCATATCGGTATTGCCTATCAGGAAAGCGGTCATATACTCCGAGGGGAAATTGGCCTTCAGGTAGGCAGTCTGATAAGCGATCAGGGCATAGCTGACACTGTGGGCTTTATTGAAGGCATAACCGGCAAAGGGCTCAATCAGCGCGAAGATGGTCTCGGCGATCTCTTCCGAATAGCCCAGATTTTTGGCGCCGTTGATGAAGTTGACCTTTTCCTTCTGCATCACTTCCGGTATCTTTTTCCCCATAGCCTTGCGAAAGATATCCGCCTGCCCCAGGCTGTAGCCGGCAAACTGGCGAACGATAAAAAGCACCTGGTCCTGGTAGACTATGACCCCGTAGGTCTCCTCCAGGATATTTTCCAGGGCCGGGTGAGGGTAGCGAATAGGCTCCAGTCCCTGCTTGGACCTGATAAAGGTCGGAATATGCTCCATCGGCCCGGGCCGGTATAAAGCAACCATAGCCGCGATATCGCTGAAGCAGGTCGGCCTCAGCTCTCTGATATACCGCCGCATTCCCGAACTTTCCAGTTGGAACACCCCGGTAGTTTCACCGGCGGACAAAAGGTCAAAGGTCTTTTGATCATCCATGGGCAAGCGGTACAGGTCCAGGTCAATGCCCCGCGACTCCTGGATTATGTTCTGGGCTTTACCCAGTATCGTTAAGTTGGCCAGACCCAGGAAGTCCATCTTCAGCAGGCCGATCCTGGCGATGTTTTCCATGGTGTACTGGGTCATAACCAGGTCGCTCCCCTCGCTTTTAGAGACCTGCTGCAAAGGCACGTGGCGGGTAAGCGGCTCCCTGGAAATGACGATCCCGGCCGCATGGGTGCTGGCATGACAGG
>JAQULX010000373.1 GCA_028718465.1 Dehalococcoidales bacterium
GCTCATGATATAATTGTGATCGGAACTGCAAAAACTGATTTGCATTATTGCTGGTCACAATAATATCAGTTTTATGCAGTTCTTTCTTTTTGTAAAGCTTTAGAACCGATTTTGTCTAAAGTCCAAAGTATTACAATACCGGTGAATTTGAAGGTAATGAATGATAAAGGATATAATTTTACTCAGCCATGATTGCTGATGAAGACATACAAATACTGATCAGTAAAAGAAAAATCTCGGCTACGGTTAAGAGACTGGCCGGCGAGATAGCTGTCGATTACAGGGATAAATTCCCTCTGCTGGTAGGTATTCTCAAGGGTTCATTCATATTCATGTCCGACCTGGTGCGCTGCCTCGATATTCCACTTGAGGTGGAATTTGTCCGCCTGACCAGCTACAGTGGTACGCAAAGCACGGGGAAAACTACCCTGGTCCATGAACTGCCATGCCTCATACAGGGCCGCCACGTGTTGATAGTGGAAGATATCATAGATACGGGCCTGACCGCCTGTTTTTTATCCGATTATTTAAGAAAACAAAGCCCGGCTTCGATCAAACTCTGTGCACTCATAGATAAGCCCTGCCGGCGCCGGTCACCGATCAGGATCGATTACTCCGGTTTCACCGTACCGGACGAATTCATCGTGGGTTATGGTCTGGATTATAATGAAAAATATCGGAATCTGTCGGACATTTGTATCATTAAGGGCAAAGGATAATGCCGATTAACATATCTAACCTGGTCTCTGCGGCACGCGGGGATTCTCCGGCCAGCCTTATTCTCAGGGATGCCCGTATTATCAATGTCTTTACAGGTGAAATTGAACGGGGCGATGTGGCTGTCTCCGGCGAGCGGATCGCCGGGATCGGAGATTATCCACGGATAGAACAGACTATCGACCTGGAGGGCCGGTTCCTGGCTCCGGGGCTGATAAATGGGCATACCCATCTGGAAAGCTCGATGCTGGACACCGGTGAGTATGCCCGGGCAGTGGTGCCGCACGGGACTTCAGCAGTAGTGACCGACCTGCACGAAATAGCCAATGTCAGCGGGCTGGCGGGAATTCGCTATATCCTGGACTGCGCTCGCAGCTTGCCCCTGGAGTTTTTCCTGATGGCCCCTTCCTGTGTACCGGCGACAGATATGGAAACCTCCGGGGCGGTGATCGGGCCCGAAGAGATCAGCCGCATGCTCAAATGGGAAGGCTGTCTCGGTCTGGGAGAAGTGATGAATTATCCTCAAGTGATTCAGGGAGACCAGTCAATGCTGGATAAACTCGATCTGGCTAAAGGAAAAATAATCGACGGCCACGCTCCCGGACTGACAGGAAAAGACCTCAACGCCTATATATCCGCCGGTATCATGTCCGACCACGAATCAGTTACCCTGGAAGAGGCGCGGGAAAAATTATCCCGGGGTATGCAAATCATGATACGGGAGGGGTCATCAGAAAAGAACCTGGAAGCCCTGATGCCGCTGGTGACTAACATGACATATAAGAAATGCTGTTTCGTGGTGGACGACCGGAGCTGCGCTGACATTCTGTATGACGGCGATATAGACGCCGTAGTGCGCAAAGCCATCCGCCTGGGCATGGACCCGGTAAGAGCTATACAACTGGCCACTATCAATACAGCGGAATACTTTGGCCTTTCCAGTATGGGCGCAGTAGCCCCCGGTTACCTGGCCAATCTGATAGTATTTGACGACCTGGATGAGTTGGGTATAGACAGGGTATTCCACAGAGGAAAGCTGGTCGCCGAAAGAGGGAGACCCTTATTCACCGCCTCACCCTGTGAGAATACGGAACTGACCCACAGCATTCACATGAAGACTGCGGGACCGGCAGACCTGCGGCTGCCGGCTGCAGGAGACGTCCACCCGGTGATCGAAGTGGTCCCGGGTCAGATTATCACCCGGAAGCGCCTGAAGAAGGTTGAGGTGAGAGACAGCTTTATCCTCCCGGACCCGGCTAAGGATATTTTAAAGCTGGTAGTCATCGAGAGGCATAAAGCCACCGGAAATATCGGGAAGGGGTTGGTCAGTGGATTCGGATTAAAAAGAGGGGCACTGGCTTCTTCGATAGCCCACGACTCCCATAATATCGTGGCGGTGGGGACCTCCGATGAAGAGATACTGGAGGCTGTCCGGGCCGTTGAAGAGATGCAGGGAGGCCTGGCGGCGGTTTCAGAAGGCAATGTGGAGGCCAGCCTGGCATTACCCATTGCCGGGCTGCTTTCCGCCGAGCCAGCCCAGACGGTTGCCGAGGCCCTGGAAAGGCTCGATGAGAGCGCCCGCGAGATGGGATCAACCCTCCCGGCGCCATTCGCGGTCCTTTCTTTCCTGGCGCTACCGGTTATCCCTGACCTCCGTCTCACTGACCTTGGACTGGTGGATGTCAAAGCTTTTGAACTGGTCTACTAAACGGGCGAATTAATAAACAACAGTCTGGATTATTGATTGAAATAGGATTAAAATAATACAAACCCGAGGAGATCTATCACGGAACAACTGACAGGCTTTAAAATACTTTTTGAAAACCGCAGCGATGCAGGCCGCAAACTATGTGGAGAACTGGCGGATTATAAAAATAAAAAAACCGTTGTCCTGGCCATACCTAATGGCGGCGTACCCATGGCTATGGAAATCGCCAACGCCTTGCAATCAGATATGGATATCATCGTCTGCCGGAAACTGGCCTTGCCCAACAATCCGGAGGGCGGCCTGGGAGCAGTAGCTGATGACGGCACCTCCGTGCTGAACCAGGACGTGATTGCCAGGAACGGCATCAGCACCGAGCAAATAGAGTATGAGTTGAGCCGGGTCAAAGCCACCGTGAAGCAGCGCAGTCTGAAATATAAAGGGGAAAGCGTTGCCTCCAGGCTGACTGGAAAAACAGCCATCATCGTGGATGACGGGCTGGCATCCGGGATCACCATGGAAGTAGCGGTTGAGTCAGTCAAACACCGGCGCCCGAAAGAGATTATCGTGGCGGTGCCGCTGGCCTCAACTAAGGGTTACGACCGTGTCTCTAAGGTAGCTAATAGAGTGGTTGCCTGCGCTGTCGCCCGAATGCCGCAATTTTATCTGGCGGACTTTTACCGCAACTGGCGGGATATTAGCGATGACGAGGTACTGCTGGGGCTGAAGCAGTGGCGGAGAAGACACAGCCTGTAGGGGACACCTCAAGTGACTGTACGGCTGATAATATAAGTTATTATGTACACCGTTGATTACTTTACATAACAATTTTATAATGATCAGGTAGGATTGAAGAAGTGCATACGGGTCTGTCAGATAACAGGGTATTGATAATAGCCGCCTGCGCCTGGGCGATAACCCAGATAATAAAGGTGCTTGTGGTACTGTTCCAGGAGCGCCGCGTAGCCTGGAATTACTTTGTGACCAGCGGGGGCATGCCCAGCTCACATTCAGCCACTGTTTGCGCCCTCGCCACAGCCATAGCCATGACGGCGGGAGTCGGCTCACTTTATTTCAGTATCGCAGCGGTTTTAGCTGCGATAGTGATGTATGATGCCGCTGGAGTCCGGCAATCAGTGGGCAAACAGTCCGCTGTACTAAACCGCATTATTAGAGAATTTACTTTCAAGATCTCCAAGCCGGAAAGGGAGGAAGCCCTCCGGGAATTTATCGGCCATACCCCGCTACAGGTGATTATCGGGGCATTTATGGGTATTCTCATCGGTTATCTCGGGATTATTATGATAAGCTGAATGCGAGTAAGGACAGTCCCTTATCCAGGGTGGCAACAGGATAAGTTAGCTTCCGCTTTCCTGGAAAACTGATATAATATACTCCTGTGCCAGAAAAATTCGATCTTATAAATGAATTGGACTTTAGACAATTTTTAAGAGCTAAGATTAACCATAACCTTAATCAGGGTTATAACTTATTGCACTCAAGCTTAAGCTTGAGCTTAAATGCACTTTAAAAACTAAATAATCGAAACGAAATAC
>JAQULX010000374.1 GCA_028718465.1 Dehalococcoidales bacterium
CGGGACTTTGAGAACTTCCATTCCGGCCATCAGCGCTATGCCCCGGAGCAGATCAACGCCGCTGATCATGGATGCCTTCACCCCGTAGACTTGCCGGAAAGGAGGCAGTTCAGGTACCTGGCCGCTCGGCCAGAAAAGCCAGATGGTGGTGGCTGGTACTTCGCCGCGGGATGTCCGCGCCAGGTTCACCGGATGTTCTTTTAACACCGGCTCTGAGCGGCGCATCAAATCAATTAATATTTCACTTCCCGGACCGCGCGGTAAAAAGGGGCTAACCTCTTTACCGGGGATGTCATGGGGAGGGGTACAGACTGCTTCGACGGCCGCAGGACATCCCTTTAGCTTCACAATATGTCGGTAGCTGACTCCCGGAAAAAAGCGGATATCCGCATTTCCCAGATCTTTTTCCAGTGTCGCAATCAATTCTGCGGCTTCCTCTGTGGTAATATGGCCGGCGCTGTAGTCCCACATTTTGCCATCCCGGACCGCGACCAGGTTGCAGCGAAATGCTACCTCTCCCGGACCAATGCTTAATCCCATGCTCATGGCTTCGATGGCGCTCCGTCCCTTATAATATACACGGGGATCATATCCCATAATAGACATGCAGGCGCAAGCGCTGCTCGGTTCCATTCCCGGCGGGACCGTCCGGGCCAATCCGACCAGCCCTGCTTCAGCTAAAGCATCGAGTTCAGGGGTCTGTGCCAGTTCTAAACTCGTCTTTCTGCCGCGCTGGGGAATCGGGTGACCGGCTGCTCCATCTATGATCAATACACAATATTTCATCGTTTATCCTCAGGACCTGTTTAGTTTCGGGATTCGTTTTATTACTAGCGGTTGCTCAAAATTTCATTTGGCCTTATAATATATTGGCTAATCAATTAGCCACGGGGAGTAGCGCAGTCTGGTTAGCGCGCAGCGTTCGGGACGCTGAGGTCGGAGGTTCAAATCCTCTCTCCCCGACCATTCTCTCAGCTTCTTTCCCAGCATCTCCAATTATTTCCTCCTTTTGAGATTAATTTTAAGGATGGCTTATTGCAAAGTCAATTCATACAGGGTCACTGCTATTTATAAAGCAAGATGCTTTACTCCGATAATAAGCTCAACATAATACCTTTCTGCACGTCACAAAAAGGAAGTGTATTGAAAGAGGAGCGGCTGGTTACCTGCAACTGCGTTTTCATATAAATAGTCATGTTACGGCAATAGCAAGGCTTTGTAAATTTTATAATTCAGTCATGCTGGCTTTCAAGGCCTGTAAATGGAGTATATTTTTTAAGCCGAATGATTGAGTTTAGTATCGCACTTTAACAATTCAGGTTTTCGGAATATTTATCACTGACTTCCAAGATTCCAGAACATTAAATTTGAAATAGTTTGATTCATCTCAAGTTCCAATTCTTGTAGTAATCTCTTGCCGAGATTGATAAAGCTAAATTGGATATCTATTAATTTTTGAAAAGGAATAATAGGCATTTTTATATACGCAAATTTAAACTTGTTGGAGATATCAGTAGATGGATTAATTGATCAATATTTTCAACATCCTCTAGGTTATATAGCAGCTCAAGGATATTATCTACATGCTTATCAGTGACAGTCATTGCGAAGGCTATATTTCTGCGGAATTTCTCCTCAATTTCCGCATTTGTAACCGGTTTAGCTAGCGGCGTTCCTCGAGGCCCATCTACGTAGCTATCAAACAATTTACCATCCTTCATTCTAACTATTAACCCTGCTGTAGTGGTATGTTTCGAATTTGGTATGTTGCCTATGATAGTGGTTTTCTTAATTAAGTCCATAATAGCTGGATCGCGCACTTTATGATCTGCAAAATGCTCTAAACTAATTCCTTTTCTCACCAAAACATTTGCCGACACGTAATACAAGTTGAAAGCTGCGTCTCCTTGGGGAAATTCTCCAATCTTGAATGGTTGCCCCAGAGGTTGGGTGAGAAGTATCGGAGCAACATTGATGGTAATTGACTCTATCTCCTTTACTTGAATATCATGATCTCGTATCAGATTCAGAGCACACTCAATGGTTGGATGAGTGGAGGCGCAACTGGGATACATTTTAAAACAACTATCCGTGTAATATTTCTTCCCCAGATCTCGGGTTAATATTTCTTCATTAAAATTCGGACAGAATAAAGTGAAGAAGCCATATTTACTGCACAATGAATCCTTTATACCCAAAAACCCTCTTTGGGCTAATTCAACTGAAAATACTCCTGCTCTAGCTGCCAAACCCTGAGGCAACTTGAAAGCCATTACTCCATCATAAATGTTTTGCATCGTTCCGCTCATCTGGTTAAGGGATAGCCCCAAAGCATTCATAAGTTGAGAATCAGTCAGCCCCATCAGCTTCCCAGCTATTACTGTAGTGCCAAAAACATTCTCGACTCCTGTACATTCCCAGCCGCCTGGAATTCCACGATTACAGGCAGCCAGCATTCTGGCAATGATATCATCGCCCAAAATTAAGGCGGTGAGTAAATCTTTGCCACTCGCTTTTTGCCATTCTGCCATGGTCAGGGCTGTGGGAATAGTGGATTCACTGATGTGAGCTGGCAATGGCTTATTATCGACATAAGGCATCACAGGACCGAAATCATAAGAACGGGCAAGGATGCTATTAAGCATGGCTACATTATGTGCAGGGGCTTTAATGCCATAAAATATCGATGTAGCTTCAGGAGTACCTCCCCATCCCCGAATCAAGTCAATTAATATATCTGACCCAGAGGCATTGGTTCCTGCGATCATACAACCAATAACATCAATAATACGCATCTTTGCTCTGTCTATGATCTCGAAATCCAAATCGTTGAATTTTGTTTTTGTGATATGTTTTACCCATTCTTCAATAATCATTTCAAACCCCTCTAAAAAAATCGTGATCGAGGACAATCCAGGTATTCCAAAGAAAGTCTCAGTTGGTTAAGCCAGATGAATATATCTAATTTGCCATCATGCCAGGTAACCATAATGCCACTTGAGGAAAAGCTATGTATATTGCCATAGTGGACATAAGTGGAATTACAAACCAGAGCACTGATTTAATTATTTGCCCCATTGAAGCATCGGGTATCAATCCTTTTAAGACAAACAAATTTAACCCGAACGGAGGCGTCACCAATCCTATTTCAGAATTTTGCACCATTAGAACTCCAAACCATATGGGACTGAATCCTAACCCTGTGACGATTGGGAAGACGATAGGGAGCGTAATAATCATTGTTGACAACGTATCCATAAAGCATCCTAGGATGAAATACATTATCATTATGCATATAATAATCATGATGGGTGGCAAAGACAAACCAGTGACCCAAGTGCTTAACATATCAGGAAGTTGGGTTACAGAAATCATATAGCCAAATGTCATACCACCAACCAAGATGAAAAGGACGTTAGCACTTGTTTCTCCGCATTCCTTTAAGGCATGATGTATAAAACTGGCGTGCCCTCTGGTCACGGTCAGCATGGCTATGAAGGCTGCGAAAGCTCCTACGGCACCGGCTTCGGTAGGTGTAAAAATGCCCGTATAAATCCCTCCCATTACTACTACGGCAATAAATAAAATACCCCAGGCCCGCGGAACAGCAATAAAACGTTCTTTCCAGGTAAAATGAGTTTGTATATTTCCGAGAACTAGCTTGGGGTCTAGCTTATACCGGATGTAAACCATTATCGAAATCATAAATGCTCCCATTAACCCAGGTATAATACCGGCGATAAGCAGTTGTCCAACCGAGGTTTGGGTGAGCATGCCATATACGATAAATAGTCCACTGGGTGGAATCATTACAGCAAGTGTTGATGCCACTGAGATGACTCCTATTCCCATTTCTTTTTTAACACCCTGTTTTTGCATTTCAGGAAGAGCTACTTTTGCAAGAACTGCCAGAGAAGCGATACTGCTCCCACATGAAGCGGCAAAAGCTGTAGCGCCTATAATTGTTGCATACACC
>JAQULX010000375.1 GCA_028718465.1 Dehalococcoidales bacterium
GGCTGAACGGATCATGCGTTTTGGCGCCAGGGACAATTTCTGGGGGCCGGCCGGTAGTTCCGGTCCCTGCGGCCCGTGCAGTGAACTGCACTATGATTTCGGTGAACAGTGCGGCTGCGGCGAACCGGCCTGCAACCCCGCTTGCAGCTGCGGCCGTTTTGTTGAAATATGGAACCTGGTCTTTACGCAGTTCAACCAGGATGAAAATGGAATGCGAACGCCGTTGCCCAGGCCTAACATTGATACCGGTATGGGGCTGGAAAGGATTGCAGCGGTAGTGCAGGGCAAGACTACGGTCTATGACACCGATATCTTTGCTCCGCTTCTGGAAAAGGTAGCCCGGGTGGCCGGGAAAAAATACGGAGAGAACGAAGAAGCAGACAATGCCCTGCGGGTGATCGTGGAGCACAGCCGTGCCGTTTCTTTCCTGATCGGTGACGGAGTAATGCCGGCCAATGATGGGCGGGGATATGTCCTGCGCCGCCTGCTCCGCCGCGCCGCCCTCTTCGGCAAGAGACTGGGTATGGAGAACCCATTCCTGGCGGAGGCCTGCCGGGCCTCTATCGAGCATATGCAGGAGGTCTATCCGGAACTGGAACAAAGGCGCGACATCATCCTTAAAGTGGTGGAACTGGAAGAGGCCCGTTTCCATGAAACCCTGAATATCGGGCTGGCGATGCTGGATGACCTGATATCAGGAGCTTCTTCCCGCGTACGCAACAAAATCTCCGGATCAGATGTATTCAAGCTCTATGATACCTACGGCTTCCCGGTAGAGTTAACGCAGGAGATTGTCTCCCGGGCCGGCCTGTCCGTAGATATGGATGGGTTTGAGAAGGAAATGGAGAAGCAAAGAGAGCGCGCCCGCGCAGCCCACAAATTCGATAATATCAAGGGCAACGGCAGGATCGAGATAAGAGCGGATGCCGCAAAGACCGAGTTTGTCGGCTACCACCATCTCGAATACAGGTCCAGGATCATTGATATCCTGGCGGACAGCCGGTCTGCAGATTCCATCAGCGAAGGGCAGGAAGGCAGCCTGATACTGGATGCGACGCCTTTTTACGGGGAGAAGGGCGGCCAGGTAGGCGATACCGGAACGATCAACGGTCCCCGCGGTAAGTTTACCGTCGCCAACACCATCCACATCGCGGATTATACAGTCCATCAGGGAAAGGTGGAATCAGGTAGTTTCCTTTGCGGCGATGAGGTAGATGCCGCGGTAGATGCCGCCAGACGGATGGACATCGCCAGAAACCATACGGCGACGCATTTGCTCCAGTATGCCCTGCGCCAGGTGTTGGGCACTCATGTGCAGCAGAGAGGGTCAATGGTGAGCCCGTATGAGTTCCGTTTCGATTTTTCGCATTTGACATCAATGACACCTGAAGAGATATTGAGGGCGCAGCATATCGTGAATGAAAAAATACGGGAGAATTTGATCGTTAACGCCGAGCGGTTGGCCTATAGAGAGGCAGTGGCGGGTGGGGCGATGGCCCTTTTCGACGCAAAATACGGCGATGTAGTATGCGTTATCAAAATCGGCTCGCCGCCGGTCAGCTCCGAGCTCTGCGGCGGTACCCATGTTTCGGCCACCGGTCAGATAGGCTTCTTCCAGATAGTAGCGGAAAGCAGCATCGGTTCCGGTCTGCGCCGCATTGAAGCGGTTACCGGGAAGGGCGCTGAAACTCACGTTGAGCAAAATCTTGTCAGATTGCAAAAAATTTCCCAGGATTTGGGGACTTCCCCGTCGGGCGCTCACGATAAGGTGAGCCAGCTATTGAACGACCTGGATGAAGAACGGAAAAAACTGGCCGCACTGGAAAAAGACCTGTCACACAAGAGCGCTGAAGATCTTCTGGACAAAGTGGAAACGATTAACGGAGTCAAACTGCTGGCTGCCCGCGTAGAGAATGCCCGCGTGGACTCTTTAAGAGAGATGACGGATGTTCTGCGGCATAAAATAGGCAGCGGCATAATCGTACTGGGTTCTGTTTATGAAGGCAGGCCGTCTTTCATCGCTACGGTAACCGCAGATCTGGTAGAGAAAGGTTATCATGCCGGGGATATCGTGAAGAAGACCGCCCAGGTGACCGGAGGCGGCGGCGGCGGTAAACCGGGAATGGCGCAGGCTGGAGGAAAAGACGGCTCCCGGCTGGATGAAGCCTTACAGATAGTGCGGACTTTAATTAAATGACCAGGGTATTACCGGGAGTAGCATGCGTGCTCTAGGTCTGGATATAGGCGATCGGAGAATCGGGGTGGCGCTCAGCGATCCGCTGGGCATCCTGGCCAGCCCGCTGCTGGTCTTTGAGCATCAGGACGATGCTGCGGATATTGAATTCATCCTGTCACTGGTGAAGAAGCACCAGGTGGAGCAGATAATCGTGGGACTCCCTCAATCCATGAACGGCAGCATTGGCCCTCAGGCGGAAAAGGTTAAGGCCTTTACTGAGAAGCTGAAAGAGAAAGCGCCGGTCCGGGTAGATTTCAGGGACGAAAGATTGACCACGGTCACGGCCAGACGTATGCTGGAGGAAAGCAGCACCAGAAAACCCGGCAAGAAGCAGAAAGTATATGATGCGGCGGCTGCGGCGGTGATTCTTCAGTCTTATCTGAATGAAGCCCGGCCGCTGGAGTATCCGCCGGACGCAGAGTAACCAGGGAATCAAGATGCAATTAAAAGAAGCTAAAATCAGGGTCAGAGGAAAAGGTTCCCTGTTGGACTATTGCCTTCTGATTAAGCCCCGTGAGACCGGTCTGCTGGTATTTATCGGTGTGATCACGGCGATTATGGCCGGCGGCGGAGCGGTAACGACCGGCCGGCTGGTCCTTACGATGGCGGCAATATTGATAGCCAGCGCCGGAGCAAACGGTCTGACCAACTACCTGGACCGCGATCTTGACGCCCGCATGCAGCGTACCATGAACCGGGTACTTCCGGCCGGGAGAATATATCCGGCGGAGAGGGCCCTGGTATTTACCGCCGGCCTGACTGCCGTGGGCCTGGTGATGGCCTGGTATCTTCATCCTCTGGCCTTTCTGTCTGACATGGTAGGGACCGCGGCGGCTGTCATATACCGGAAAAGAGTGACCTGCGTGTTTCCACAGGGCTTGATCGCCGGCTGTGCGCCGGTATTGATGGGCTGGTTTGCAGTAAGGTACTCCTTCGACTGGGAAATCCTGCTGCTCTGCATATTGATCGCGGTATGGCTCCCATCTCACATCTGGAGCATTATGGTGGCCCACCAGGAGGACTACCGGAACGCGGGTATCACCTACTTTCCTCTGAACTGCAGCACCAAAGCGGTCACCCGCATCCTGTTCGCTTTCAGTATTTTGCTTTATGCCGCATCAATAGGGCTCTTTTTCACCGGGGGTTTTGGCCTGATATACCTGGTGACGGCCAACCTGGCAGGGGCCGCCGTGGTTTACGCCAGCTGGCGGCTGATGCGCTCGAATGCCTCGGGAGATGCCTGGAAGCTATACAAGCTTTCTGCTTTTCCCTATCTGGGCGTGGTATTCCTGATGATCGGCCTGGATATCTGGCTGAGGTTCTAGAGAAAAATTATCCGCAGCGCACTTTTCCGGTTGTTTATTATAAGCAGCGGCCGGCGTTCAGAAAAAGCTATTCCGGCTGAATGCGGCTGAATGTGATCCGGCCCCATGCGCCCAGGTCTTCGCCTTTAATGATGACAATCCCCCTGACACCCCGGATACCCCGGGCAAACCCGATCGCCGGGGAGAAATTGCCCGGTTCCAGTACCAGATTGCCGGCGGCGGTGGCTACTGCATCGGCAAGGATAGCTGTATCCGCCAGCACAATCACGGCATCAGCCTTACCGAAACTTAAAGAGTGGCCGACCGTACCGGAAGAAGTACTGATCCCAAGAGGGGAATCTTTCCCGGATATCTCCAGGCCGATTTTTCCGCTGAGGACAGAATTCCCGGCATATATA
>JAQULX010000376.1 GCA_028718465.1 Dehalococcoidales bacterium
TAATTCAGCCTGGATGTCTACCAGGTCTGTTATAACCTATTATTTAAGGTCCAGTATTTAGCAACCCGGGTAAAACCGCTTCAATCCTCCTCCTTAGAATTTGTATCGGATATCCAGCGGCTCAGCAGAGAGAGAAGCATAGCTATATCTACCAAACCCAGTCCGCTCAGCCAGAGAAACGTTAATCGTTCCAGCCCGATGACAATTAAAATAAGCCCGGCTAAAATCAGGATAGCGGCGAATAAAAACAAGCGTTGTCTGGTCATGATATTCCTCAGGATAAAAAGTATAAGATTAAAGTCGTTCCGGCAATTAACAGGCTGGTTAACACTGTCCAGGGCAAAGTGATCCTTAATATTTCCCCCAGGCTCTCTGCCCGACAGACCACCGTAGCTCCCAGCAAGGCATCTCCGGGAGACACCGCCTGTCCTGTCGCTGCTCCAGCCGTCTGAGAAACGACAACGATTTCCGGAGCTATACCCTCGGCTTGAGCTGCTGTAATTTGAAGCGGAGCAAAGAGCACGTTTGAAGCAGTGTTGGAAGACGTAATCAGCGATCCCAGGGCAACCGGCCAATGCAATATGCTGACAGGTAGAGTTCCTTCTGAATCCGGCATCAGTCACCTCAAAAAGCAAGCCGCCAAATTGGGTTAGCTTTCTCCTTCCTCTCCTTTATTTTCTTGTACTGCCTCTAACAACCTGGTTAACAAAGGGACAACCATAGATATCAAAAAGAGAGACAGGCCAATCCATGTTAATACATGGCTAACTTCTCCTGTTCCAGCCAGATACATAAGAACCATGGCAATAATTGCCAGGACAACAGCTATACCAAGCTGCCACACCCGTTTTTTCAGCCATTCCATGTTTAACCTCCGGTAAAGAATAAATATGCCAGCAGCGAAATAATTCCCGCCAGAGTCACTCCGATGAGCACATAAATGATGGTGCGGCGGATGACTTCACCCGATTTCCCCGGAAGATTTACAGATCCAATACTGAGTAATACATTTCCAGGAGCGATACTGATACTCATAGCTGCCCCGGCGGTCTGAGCCGCCAGAGTTACAGAGGTGGCTATGCCAAGGGCTAACGCCGTGCTCTCCTGCAGCGCTCCGAAAAGAATATTGGATGACAGGTTGCTTGAAGTCATAAAAGCACCGATACTGCCGATAAACGGAGCCAAGAAAGCATACACCGGTCCGCTGGCGACACTCGCAATGCCGAGAGCCAGCTCCAGAATCTGCCCGGAACCTTCCATCACCGTGGCCAATGGTATCAAGGCAAAAAGAGCCATTGCCGAGGGAATACTCGATTTAATGGTAGATACCAGGGTATTATCCTTGTTCTCCGATTCAAGATGTCCCCGCGAACGGAAAAGGAGATAGGCAACAAATGCCGAGGCCAATAAAAAAGTTCCCGGATGCGTCAGGGGAGAAAAAGCGCTATAAGCATCAGTTTGGTCCGTCACAACTCCCAGGCCTGTTTCCAACTGCGGAAACGGCAGCCCCACTTCAATGCTTTCTACGACATTCCGGATCGGTGGAATTAACAGGACTATGATAATAATAACGATCAATACCATATAAGGGGCCAGGGCTACCAACATCGGCATGTGCCGCTCATTCCGGGTTTCCTTTTCTTGTTCCGTGCCCTGGGATTCCTGCTCTCCTTCTTCCATAATCTGGCTTTCCGTAACCCTGGAGATATTTCGGTACCAAGGCGACCTGGCCAGCCCCAGCATCACGCCTACAGCTAAGGTTCCCGGAACGAAGTTGGCCAGAGTCGGTATCAAGGGAGCTAAAACCATCTGGCCTATCCCGTGGACAGCAGAAATTATCAAGACTGCCGGTAAGGCTTCACGTATTCCCCTCCACTTACCGTAAAGCCAGGAGATAAAGAAGCCGGCTAAAAGATTGGCTATAAACAACATGAATGCGGCAATTAAGGCTGTTTGACCGGGATCATCCATCGAGGTTACCAGCCCAAGACCTTCCCAGGCTACCGCCAGAGTGCCAAAAGTGCCGGCCCAGGCATGCCCAATGAGCGAAACAACAACTGCCCATAACGGCTTTACACCGATGGCGACCAGTAGAGGGGCTGTGACAGCAACCGGCGCACCGAACCCGGTAATGCCCTGGAGAAAGCTGGCAAAAACCCACCCGAAACCGAGTACATGCAGCAGATTGTTCGGAGTATACGCCTCTATTCCAATGCGTAGAGATTCAAAGGCTCCGGCTTTTTTGGATATTTGATACAGCAAGAGAGCCGGAATAATAACGTATAAAATAAAGATGGCGTCCCACAGGCCTTTCACCGTTTGTAAGGCGATGTTTTGCGCCGGAGCTTTGAAGAGAAAGTATGCTACCACTACGGCAAAAATATAACCTACCGGAGCAGCACTTGCTGCCTTCCAGCGGAGGCCAACCAGCAATACCAGGATTGCGAGGAGCGGCAGTAACGCCGAGAGCCACAGCAGCAGGTTAACCTCTATCTGTTGCATTTAAGTCCCTCATTCAGGTTTCCCGTTGGCATTCTCCCAGGCAGCAGGCTAGCTTGTAGCAGCTAAGCCCGGTCTACCAGCCTATCGCTATACCCTCTCCTCGCGGATCAGCAGCGCCGTGCAAAACACCTTCTTTACGGTCTATCCGGATTGCCTGGGCATGGCCCATCTTCTGTGACCAGTGCTCAACAACTTGAACATCATGTCCCCGCCGGGATAACTCATTGATCACCCCATCAGGTATCCTGGCCTCCAGCTTCAATGATTTCGACTCTTCTCCCCAGGTCCGGCCGTACAGCCAGCGAGGCGCTTCCACTGCCTCCTGTACATTAAAGCCAAAATCTGCTATGCGTGTAATCAGAGCTGTTTGTGTCTGGGGTTGACCTTCCCCTCCCATGGTCCCAAAAAGCAACTCCGCTTTACCGTTCCTCTCAGCCAGTGCCGGAATGATGGTGTGGAAGGTCCGTTTTTTGGGGGCCAGTGCATTGGTATCTTCAGGGTTAAGTGAAAAAAACGACCCCCGGTTTTGTAATAATATACCTGTTCCGGGTGAGATAAATGCCGATCCGAACTCGAAATAAACACTCTGGATTAATGAGACAGCCTGGCCATCCGGGTCAACGGCGCACATATAAACTGTATCTCCGGCATGTGCCATTGCCTCGACGCGGCCGGGTTGCAGCGCTCGAGTACCGGTCTTTCCGGTACGGAAACCCGGCTGGACTTCAGCTATGGGACGCGCCCGCTGCATATCAATACTGTTCCGTCTTCGCTCAGAATACTTATTACTGAATAGTCTTTCATAAGGTATTTGTGTTGCCTCAGCATCGGTTACCCATTCATCACGGTCGGCGAAAGCCAGTTTGACCGCTTCCGTCATCAGGTGATAGTAATCGGCGGTGCCCTCTCCAATTTGCTGTAAGTTTATGCCGTCAAGGATATTCAGAATTAAAAGAGTGGCGATGCCCTGGGTGTTAGGAGGCAGCTCGTGGACCTCATAGCCGCGATAGTTACCTTTAACGGTATCCACCCAATCTGATGAATGAGAAGCAAAGTCGTTTTCGGTGAGAAGTCCCCCGGCATTCTGTAGACCTCTAATTATCATTTTGGCAAGCTCTCCACGATAAAAAACTTCCGCTCCCTGGTTAGCGATTAGTTCAATAGAATTTGCCAGGTCCAGTTGGCGGAAAATTGTTCCCGCACGAGGCGGCCTGCCTCCCGCAAGATAGATCATGCTGGTTGAGTCAAACTGGCGGAGCGTTTCAGCATAGTGGGTAATATAGTCAGCGAACTTCTGGGAAATTGGAAAACCGTTTCTGGCATATTGTAATGCCGGCTGAAAAAGCTCTTTCCAGTCCAGTCTGCCATATCGCTGATGAAGCCGGAACCAGGCATCTACTACACCGGGCACGGTGTTAGCCGCTAATGGTCCCGGGGGTTGTATTTTATCCCA
>JAQULX010000377.1 GCA_028718465.1 Dehalococcoidales bacterium
AAGACTGGCGACGAGATTACAATGAGGTTAGACCACACAGCTCATTGAAAGGAAGTACCCCCAAGGAGTATGCTGAAACAACCGCTAGACTCTAATCATCGGTGCGCTAATTCAGGGGTAAGGTCAGTTTGAGCATGTTTCCCTACGGATAATAGGATGTGCTTTTTGTACAAGGCCTTATGGAACCTCAGGTAACTTAAGCCCAGAGGAGTTCACCATGGCGAATGAGATCGCTTGTTAAAGGGTAAAAAAATCGAACCCCATCTGGTACTACAAGGGTCATATCAAATAAACATTGACTTTGATTTAACAAGTGGTATCATGACTAACGGCAGACCACGGTTTAAGATAGTTGCATTATAGCCTCGCTAATATCTCACTGTTTAATTCTTGTACTTTGTCTTGCCCTAGCAGGATTTCCACCAGCTTCATTGAGAATTCTATTGCTGTTCCTGGTCCTTGGCTAGTAATAAGCTTACCGTCAACTACAACTCTATCATCCATATGTTGAGCATCTGTAAGCATGTCTCTTGCCCCAGGATGTATGGTTGCCTTTCTCCCTTTCAGTATGCCTGCTCTTGATAAGACAGATGGCGAACCGCATATGGCTGTTACATATTTACTTGCCTTATCCATTTCCCTAACGAGTCCAAGTATTCTTTTATCCTTACCAAGGTTTTCAAAACCCGGATAACCACCTGGTAAGACAAGAACATCAAAATAGCTCGGGTCAATCTTGTCTATCGAAATATCCGGTATTATTTTGATCCCATGTGCCCCTTCTACAAACCCATCACTTAGTCCAGCAGTAGTAGTATCTATCGCTGCTCGCCTTAAAACATCAACTATTACGCTAAACTCTATCTCCTCAAAACCTGTTGCTAACGGTACTATGGCTTTCATAACTTAAACTCCCCCTATATCACCCTGAAATAATAGATACGTTAAATAAGATAAGATTCTCATCCGTGAATATTCTATACCGGCACAAATACATACGTCAATCTTTTGTACTCGTTCATGTGATTAGTGACACATTAGCCTCCCTTCTTTTTGTTGTTGATATTGTTCCAGCAATTGCTGTTGTGTGAGGTAGCCCAGGGCTTGGTGGGGCCGGATGGTATTATACACCTTCTCCCATTTCAGTAAGGCTTGATTCAAATCCGATAGTTTGAAGCTGGTGTCGGTTACCTCGTAGAACTCCTCGGTGTGTGTTCTCTGTGCTCTCTCCACATGGCCATTAAGCTTAGGTGATCGTGGTGGTAAAACAAAAAGTTTTATGCCTCTCCTCTGACACTCTTCCTCAAAGGTATCCTGAAATTCTGAGCCTCCGTCTACTTGAATAGCTTTGACAGGGAAGGGCATTCGCTTTAACAGGATATCTATAAACCCTGATGCAATGTTAGCTGTTGCCCGGCTGTGAGCTTCCAGCACATCCCACCTTGAGATGATATCTCTGGCGGTAAAGTGCTTAAGTATTACCCCCGGCAGGGGCCTGACATCCAGTGTATCCACCTCCACTATATCCCCCGGCTCCTCAGCCAGATAATCCTTGGGCTTTCTCACAGCATAAGGGCGCTGTCTCTGCCTTTTCCTGGCTGAAATGTGGTTCGGTATTGGTTCTTTCAATATACCGCGCTCTTTCAGCTTATGTAATATCCTACCCACTGTAGAAGCAGAGCAAGCAAATTCTTCACAGCGCAGCAATACCACCAGCTTATCTTTACCCCAACGAGGGCATTCCTCTCTTAATCCAAGCACTGCATCAATCAGCTCAACTGAATAACCGGGTTGCCTTAAGTGCCTATGATGGTGAGAGCAGTCCTCAAGACTGGCTAGATGCCCGGGATTATAGCGTCTTTTCCAGCGATAAAAGGTCTGTGGTGAGATGCCGAAATAGCGACAGGTGAGGCGAGCATTGTGACCACGTGAATTGTAGCAGTCAAAACATTTAAGTCTTTGCCTGGCTTTTTTTGATGGCTCCTCCTGAAGCCTCGCCAGGCGATATGCTCGGGGTTCTGTTCTGCTTATTATCTTCATAGTAACACTATTATAAGTGTCACCTATCTATCTAAACTAGCCCATCTTTGGTAATTTCTCATTTTGACTGTAGACCGTCAGCGATAATGGGACACAAATAAGACCATTATGACCGTACACTTCGGATGGTGGCACGAGCTCCTTTCGAGGTAGTAGACTGACTAAGTATTGAAAGGAGCGAATTGTGTCCCAGAAAACAAGGATAAAGCTGATGCTGCCGAGGCTAGAACTCAGCAAACCAGGGGCTTTGTGCAGCAGGTTAGAGTAGCAGCCATGCGGAAGTACACCCCGGAGGAGAAAGTCCGTATCGTGCTGGAGGGGTTCCGCCGGGAAGTGGCAGTCAATGAGCTCTGCCGCCGAGAGGGTATCAAGCCGGGAGCCTATTATGCCTGGACCAAGGACTTCATAGAGGCTGGGAAGGAGCGGCTCACCCGGGATAGCGTCCGGGATGCCACTCACCAGGAAATCGATGAGCTAAAGCGAGATAACACCGAGCTCAAGCATTTAGTGGCTGACCTTTCGCTGGATGTATACCGTCTCAAAAAAACGGCTATTCCTCCGTTGGACCACAAGGGCAACGGCACATGAGTTCCGCGGACAAAGCCATTATCCTGGCCCAGGTGGAACAACATCCCAGGGGTAAACGACGGGCGCTCATGACATTGGGGATACCAAAAAGCAGCTACTATCGGTGGCGGCGGGGGCAACATGATTCAGGAAATCGAAGAAGACCATGGAACCGGATCACTCCGGAAGAAGAAGGACGGATACTTGCGGTAGCCGGAAAGTTTCCCGATCTCAGCAGCCGGCAACTCTCAACCTGGATCACGGATAATGAAGGCTTTGCCGTATCCGAGTCGACAGTATACCGCATTCTAAGAAGGGAGGGGTTGGTGAAACGTCAGGAGACGCAACTCATGGCTGCTAAGAAATACCATACCAAGACCACGCGGCCGCACCAGATATGGGCAACTGATGCCTCCTATTTCCGGGTGGTTGGGGATACTATTACTTGGTGACCGTGATGGACGACTATTCCCGCTTCATTCTGGACTGGAAATTGCAAAAGGACATGTCGGCCAATTCCCTGATCGAGGTAGTTCGGGGAGCGGTGGATGCTACCGGCATGATTGATCTGCCTGTCGAAGACCGCACCAGGCTGCTCTCGAATAACGGCGCCGGCTACGTCTCGAGAACCTGCCAGGACTACCTGCGTCTGGTGGGTATCGGGCATATCCTGGCTACGCCCTATCACCCCCAGACTAACGGCAAGATGGAACGTTACCACAAGTCTCTGAAACGAGAGGTTAATCAGATGCCTTATGAACTTCCCAGCCAACTGGAACGGGCTATCGCTGATTTCGTCGACTATTACAACTATCGTCGCTACCACAATGCACTCGACAACGTGACGCCTTCAGATGTCTTGTATGGCAGGAAAGATGAGATACTGCAACGCAGGAAGGAGGTGCAAATACAAAAAATCAACCGCCGTAGAGAATACAACCGGGACCTAAAGGAGCTTGCTAATGCCGCCTGATTATGCCAAAAGTGTTCGGTTTAAAAAGTGTCCCATTCCGCTGATTGACAACAATAATGTTACTCTAAGTCCATCCTCCGCCCATTCGTGAATATGCAAAAAGTCTATACACTGAGAATAGTCCTGTAGCCAAAGAGAAGACAGCTACGCTTCCATTGTCAAGCCGTTAAGGATTAACTAAGCATCGAGCCAGTATCTTTCAGCCGAACATACCAGCTATACGCTTCGACAGGGAGTTGGGGATGATGTCCTCTGCACTGATTGGTTGAATGATTCAGATAATGCCTCAGTTGATCTCTGTACGCTTCGTGAGCACAGTTGGCGATAATCAATTCTGCCCTTTCGATCTCGTCTTTACCACGTAAG
>JAQULX010000378.1 GCA_028718465.1 Dehalococcoidales bacterium
GAAGTATTACCGGCCACTAAGCCAAAGTGAATATTCATCAGCGTTTTTTCAATAATGAACCAAAGGCGTTAGAAGTAGTCTACAAGTTTCCTCTGCCGGAAAGTAGTTCCATTTGTGGGTTCAAGATCACGATTGGCGAAAGGACAATTCAGGGAGAGATTGAAGAAAGGCAGAATGCTTTTAAATTGTACGATGAAGCATTATCCCGCGGTGACGGAGCCTTTCTGCTGGACCAGGAACGGCCCAACATATTTACCTTATCTCTAGGAAACATCAACCCGGGAGTTTCTGTTAGTGCAGAAATTGATTATGTGACACTGCTGGATGCCCACAATACTGAAGCCAGGTTCTTTCTACCGACCACTATTTCTCCCCGTTACTTACCTCCAGATATGAAGGACCACAATGGTATCCCCGTCGATGAGTATGTAAATCCTCCCTTGGCTTTAGATGTTAGTTACGGCTTGAAGATTCTGCTGGATATCCAGGGCAGGGATAACATCAAGTCTCTGGATTCCCCTTCGCATCACGTCGCGACCAGCTTCGTAGATAATTCCATAAGGGTAGAACTGACTTCAGAGAACACGGCCATGGATAGGGACTTCGTTTTGAATATCAGGTATCAGAAGAATTTCGAAACTGCAGGCTATTTATATAGGAAGGATGAGAGTTCCTATATTCAGGTAGACTTCTCCCCGAAACCTTGTTCCAAATCATCCCGCAAAGATTCTCCTAGTGAGGAGATAATATTTGTTCTGGATTGTTCAGGATCTATGACAGGCAGTTCTATAATCGAAGCCAAACGGGCGCTTGAGATACTTATAAGAGATCTGGAGACTGGTACCCGGTTCAATATTTATAGATTTGGCAGTACTTTCTCCAGTCTCTTTAACACGAGTCTGTCCTATGATGCGCAAACACGGGATGCAGCTCTCAAATACCTTTCCAATGTTAATGCCGACCTTGGAGGCACCGAAATACTGGCTCCCTTACAGGCCATTCAGAGGAGTCAACACGATGAAACAATAAGCAGTGTTATCTTGCTAACCGACGGCCAGGTAGGCAATGAGGAGCAAATCATTGATCTAGTGAGAGCCAGAAATGGCAGAATGCGCATGTTTACCGTGGGCATAGGTAACGGTCCCAACGAATATTTCATCAAGCAGCTAGCCAAGATATCCGGAGGCGCTTCAGAACTTATTGCTCCCAACGAAAGAATTGAACCTGGAGTATTAAGGCTGTTCTCTAAAGTATCTTTCGCTGGCAGCATCCAAGATTTCAAGGTTAACTGGGGAACCACGGTCATTCCAGCGAGAGTACCAACCGTAGCATATGGTGGAGAGACTATAAGCATGTTTGCGAAGGTGGAGAATAATCAAGCATTACCGAAAAAGGTCATTTTGTCAGGAATTGTTAATAAATCTAGTCAGGAGTGGGTTGCCAGCATTACTCAAATTGATGCTGATAATAGTCCCTTACCTAGCCTATGGGCCAGATCCAAAATACTTGAATTAGAGGAGTCTGAAACCACCACAGTAGGCTCAAAGCAGTATCACAGAAAAGAGGGGAAGGTCAAGCAGGCTATAGTTGATATTTCCCAGGAATATGGAATCATTTCCCGCGAAACCAGTTTCGTTGCCGTAGAAAGACGTCTGGATGCTGAAAGAACTACCGGGGAAGTAGTGTTAAGGAAAGTGCCTGTTATGCTGACCCACGGATGGGGCGCTTTAAGAGAAAGAGTAATGATAAGCCAAACAGCTGACAATACGGATACACTACTGCAATTACAACAAAACTCCCTTCGCCATGGCTATCAGCCGTTATTTGCTTACACACCTTTCTTTCCAACCCATGCGCGTCGGCCTCAAATATCTTATCGAGGAGGACATGGACCAAGTATTCAATTATGTTCTCCCAGTGAGGACAAACTATTGCACATACTGTCTTTGCAGAAGGCAGATGGAGGTTTTGAGTATGACGAGACGCTTTCTCGGTCAATGATGTTTGAGCCAGCTATCCTTTGCTACCTGGTGGCAGATTGTCTTGAAACCAAAGGCGAATCAGATAAGCTACTCCTGTTATTTACAGCCGTAGTGTTAGCAGTTCTTGATAAGCAATACACTTACTATAGAAAGGTATTATGGAGAAAAGCAGTGCAAAAGAGTCGGACGTGGCTAAAAGACCAAATCCGAAAATATAAGCCAACTATTAATGGAAAGAAACTAGAAGATTGGGTAGATCACGCTATACATCAGTATCCTGAGTGGTAAGTAGAAATGCTTTGATTGTGGTGGGCATTGTTCTAATTGGGAGGAGTAGGAGGCCATTTTAACTCCTGATTTTTCCCGCTTCGAATCTCAAAGACTGAAAGAGCCCCCCGGAATCCGGGGGCTCTTTCTTTATGATAGTGAGTTACGAAGTTATATGTTATCCAACATTAAGCCAGAAAGTGCCGCGAACTTTGGCGCAGAAATTTGCACAGACCGGCGCCAATTGTACTATCCATATGGCTATGTTATAAAAAGTCGCACTAAGACTGCTACAGCCAGTGCTATAATAGCAAAGGCTAATATCTTGAATACCTTAATTTGCTTTCCGTTTGCTTCTATTTTTTGATCGAGATCATTCTTACTTGCTTTCATATCATCGATAATCTTAGAGCCGGATTCTTTTATTATCAATTGCGTGTGTTGCAATCCTTCATTTATACCTTTAACTGCCACATCTAATGATTTATTAATATCTTTTAGGTCATTAACAATATCATGGCTCAGATTTTCCAGTTTTAACTGAGTGTTCTGCAAGCCTTGATTGATACCGGCAACTGACGAGTCTAATTTATCGAGACGGTTAGGGAAATCCACTTGGTCGATTTTCTGGATTATTCTTTCCGATTTCTCAACTAGCTCCTGATATTGTGCAGTAAGTTCTTGCACTTCTCTTAATTGATCATTATATTTAGCCTGTAATTCTGTACTCGTATTTACGATACTTTGGGCAAGTCTTTCAGCGTTCTGGATATGTTTTACTGCCGAGTCTAGTTGAGACAGTTCATTCTGTAATACTGCTAGCTCTTTATGTATCTGTTCTTGCATATTCATAATCCTTTAAGAATTTATTGTTGAACTCCTTTAGCCATTCGACGTGTTGATTGAGTAGTAATAATTCAGATATTTCTGTAATTGTACCGTCTAATTGTCTATTATATCCTGTAATCTTGTCTTTGAAGATATGAAGAGCACCTTCAAATTCTTCAAACGAAAGCTCCTTGACCTCTTTAAATATTCGGAAGCCTTTCGTGAGTCGCTTAATAGCTTCATTTACAAATACCTCATTATTTACTTCAATTAGGAACAAGGAAAATGCATCTAAAAGAAGCAATCCTCCATTATCTGGATTTTCAGTAAGCAATCTAGCACAGGCTCCTCTTAGATGCTTTAGTTCGTCAATTTTACCTTCTGTAACGTCGATATATTTCCAAACCAGTTCCATATCGAAATTTTTCCCTTGTTCAGTGTCCTTAACTAAATCAAGGTAATATTTCGAATTGAAGTATAGATCCAAGAATTCTTTGAACTCTTCATCACTCTTCGTAAGTCCCACTCGACATGCACTCTCCATAGCATCGATAGCTGCCTCTCGTTTCTTAGCAATTTCCTTATATACGAATTTGATCAAATATCCAGCACATTTCTGAATCGTCGTATGCCCTCGATAATTACCAATGTCACTATACACTTTTTGCGCTTGTTCCTCTGATAGATATCTCTTTATATATTTATGAAGCTCGTCTATGTAATCTTGGTCTTCTTTCTTGGATACAGAAAGCGTTAACGTTTTGGTATTGTAATCTACTTCATAATCGTCTATAACACCTATTGATGACAGGCGATAAACTGCCTTACACGTATCAACTTCATCCCTGATACGCG
>JAQULX010000379.1 GCA_028718465.1 Dehalococcoidales bacterium
GACAGCCCGGACATTTTTCAGTAAAAACGCCGGGCTCACCTGGTCTCCCGGCACGAGGCTCCCAACCGGTGATTTCAGTACCTGCGTTGCCATATCTCCGAATTACGCCAGCAGCCGGGAGATGTATGCAGCTACCGCTGGGGAGGAAAGCGCTTTCTCAATCAGCCTTGATGAAGGCAACACCTGGAATCAGACCGGGCTGATCGATACCCGGATAATGAGCATCCTGGACCTCGGGGTTTCGCCTGATTATGACCAGGACGCCACCCTCTTTCTGGTTACCGCTAGTATCCGGAGTAGTGTGTGGCGCAGCTCAGACGGTGGGGAAGGATGGGAAAGGATTTTTTGCAGCTCTCCGGCGGGTGAGGATAGAATTGACCGAATATTGCTTTCTCCGCAATATCACCAGAACCAAAAGGTCTTCCTGGCCCGCACCGGATATCCTTTTATCTGGCATTCGGCAGATAGCGGCCGGCAATTCAAACTGGCTGTTCCTGTCGATCCGCAAAACGGCGAGCCGGTAAACCTGTACGCCTGGGCGATCACTACTGGGGATACCCTGGGTATAGGCAGTTACAACGGGACGAACGGTCTGGTCTACCTTACTGCTCCAGGCAGTCTGGAATACATCCGCCGGGCTGGCGCGGGACAGGACCCTGTTCACTCTCTGGCATTCTCTCCGGATTATGCCGATGATGGGACTATTCTGGCAGGCAATAAACTGGGCAGTATTTTTTACTCGACTGACAGCGGCCGCGTTTTCGAACCTCTGCATAGTCCTGACAGCCTGGAGCCTCCTTTAACCGGCCGTGTATCCGTGGCTTTCGACTCTGATTACGGTTGGAGCCGGACTGTTTATGCTGCTGGCGACAGTTCAAATGGAGGAATTCACCGTTTTGTAATCGATGAGAGTGTCGACTGGGAACCTGTAGATAACAGTCTCCCGGCCGGGGCCGCCATCGGACAGATCGCGACGGCTGTTTCCGGTACACTTTATGCGATAAATTCCCAGCCTGTGGATAATGACCTCAACAAGGGCGGCATCGAGCGTTCGCTGAACCCGGCTGCGGCTGTCCCTTTATTTGAGACCGTCACTGCCGGACTGGGAAGCAAAATCCAGTTAAAAGGGCTGTGGCTGCAGGAAAATCACTTGTGGACTGTGGATAACACCAATAGCAAACTTTTAATATACACGGATACGCTGGTATTCCCGCCCGCCCCCCTCAACCCACCTGACGGCGCTGGCGGATTGAATTACCGCGACGTCTCTATCTCATGGCAGCCCCTGGAAGGGGCCGCAGAATACCACTGGCAGGTTGACACCGACGATCAGTTCGGCAATATTCCGGCCAACCTTGAAGGCTATAGTGACTCTCCTTCCGTCCGCCTGCCGACTCTAAGCATCAATACGAACTACTACTGGAGGGTCAGGGCTGCTTCTCCCATAGCCGGTCCCTGGTCAGTTATCCGGACCTTTGATACCAGCGTTGTGGAGGTTATGGAAGTTCCTGATCTGGACGAACCGTCCTTCGACAGCACCACCTCTGTTGCGCCGATTTTCCGGTGGAGCGCCTGCGAGGGCGCCGGTGAATACGAATTGCAGCTATCCACGGCGGTGGACTTTTCCAGTGGACTGGTCAATATATTCACCGGAACCAATTTCTGGGAGTGCGTTATCACCCTGGACCACGGCGCCCGGTACTACTGGAGAGTCAGGGCAATCAGCGGGGAAAATCGGAGCGATTGGAGTGAGATCTATCTGTTTAACGTGGAGGCCCCATCGGGTGATTCACTGCCTGCTCCCAAAATTGTGAAACCCAAGTCTGCCTCAACCGCTGTCAAACCGGCTTTCGAGTGGAGCCTTATAGAGGGCGCAGAAATTTACGTATTGCAAATTTCCCGGTATGACGATTTCTCCTCTCTGGTAGTTGACAGATCAGGAGACGATGCCTGTAACGCTAATTCGTGGCAATGCACTATAGACTTGCAATACAGCACCAGCTATTACTGGAGGGTCAGAGCAGTAACAGAAGAAATTCGGAGTGATTGGAGTCCTGTAGCTGTTTTTACTACCAGGGAAGAGCCGTCTTCAACAAGCTCAGGACAGTCTTCTTCCGGGGGATCTCGCTCCTCTCCTTCTACCACTCCCAGCCCATCCCCGACTCCATCGCCGGAACCCACTCAATCTGTCGTACCTTCCCCGACCCCCTCCCCACCCACGGCATCAGGTGCTTCATCCGGCCAGGAAGCGGTAACGCTTTCCGACCCCACCGGCCTTGTAGCCGGCATTCCGGATACGGCGACTCCCACCCCGATCAGTGCGGTTGTTACGACTGCACCCCTTCACACCTCCCGGTCTGCGGAAGCCGCCGGCGGGGAAGAAAACCGGTTCTGGCAGTACCTTACGCTGGGATTAATAGCACTGACAGTCCTGTTGTGCGCAGTGGTATTCCATCTGGCAAAGAAATCCAGGCCGGAAAAACAATAAGAAGCCAGGGATAACCTTGGCCTCTTACTCTCTTATCACTACCGGTTATTCAATATCCGGGCTGTCACAGGTGAATAGTCCCTGGTCTAGTCGTCGTCTTCCTCTTCCTCTTCTTGATTCTGAGGGGCCTCCGGCTGGAGCCTCGGTAACAGGGGACTCGTTTTTTTCCCTTTAGCTGGTGTTTTAAGTCCGTCTATAGCTTTCCTGAGCCCGGCCAGTATCTCTGTCGACTTCGCATCAGTGACTTCAACCACCACTCCGCTCGCCCCTGTATCCCAGAGAGCTTGCAGTTCGGCCGCGCCATAACTGCCGGTTATCAAAACCAGAATGGGCTTATTGATTAGAGACGCCGCCCTCTGGACAAGCATCAGACGGTTGTAATTGAGGGACTCTTCGCCGTCCTGCCATGATAACAGGGCCGCATCCACCGGCAGTTCGCCGGCAGCCCTCAACATTCCATCGCTCCAGGAAGCGTCCACCTCCAGGATACGCCCCAGCTTTTCTTTCTGGGCGGTGGCCAGCGGCAGGTCGGCCGGGAATACGACAAAATCGCAGGAAGTAGAAGAGATATTTTTCTGCGTCTTTTTATCGACTGCTTTAAACCAGCCCCCGCCGGGAGGACCATCCTTGAGCTTGCAGGCTTTTTCCAGTTCACTGTTATCAGTGGTTTTGTTGATTTCTACCAGCACTGCATCTGCCGGCCCCAGGCTGTCCGATAATTCGTCCAGGTCGCTGGCTTTCAGGCTGACCACCATCTGCATCCTGTTTTTCTCTGAAGAAGCTGCCCCGATTGCAAACCCAATCGGCCGGGATTCACCCTGACGGAGATGCGTCAGTTTATCGATAAAACGACTCATATCTACCCACCATCAAGCCGGCTGCTGGTCCTGGACCAGCAGCCGCGCTTTCATATTATTTTCTACCTGAGATAACATTATATCAAAATGGAAAGGGTAATTATAGGTTTCAATTCCTACTCCAGGCCGGGGCCCTCCGGACCTCCGTTTCCTGATGGTCCGGCTTGGTCCGGGGCCGGTCTTTTTCTCCTTGCTATAAAGAATACGCCGACCAGGACAACAGCAGCGCATATACCCACAATCAGCAGCCAGTTGAAAGAAGGAGTGGGCTCAGGCTCTCCGGTGGAGGCCGGCGCCGGGGATGGTGACTGCGGTTCCGGTGAGGCGGCGGCCGGCTCTGATACATGATCAACAGTCGGACTGGGAGAAGGAACGTCCTCGGGTACATTACCGGGCAGAGACGAAGGAGTCGGCGTGGGTGTTTCCTTAACTTCAGGAGGCGGAGGCAAAGTCACTTCTCCCAGCAGCCCGTAGGTGCTGAAGTGAGTGATTGAGGCTGTAACTGTCCCGGTCTGAGTATCGACCTGGCTGTCCAGAGCCTGCCACTGCGTCCCGTCCCAGAAAGCGATGTAAAGGTCTTCTTCGC
>JAQULX010000380.1 GCA_028718465.1 Dehalococcoidales bacterium
CTGACAAATTCTGGCTGTATGACAAGTTTATCGAGCTCTTCTACCGTGCTTTTAAAGACGTTAATATTGAGCGAAACAAAGTGCCTTATAGAAATGGTTTTTTACCAGCCATGCGCCTGCCTTCTTTGAACAAACCCACCAGAGGTACCGTCGTAATTCACGGTGGTTTTGATTCTCTGATTGAAGAGTTCTTCTGCTTCTGGGAACATTTCGTCGAGGCGGGCTATGAGGTCATTGCCTTTGATGGACCCGGACAGGGAGGTGCCCTCAGGAAATACGGATTGACCTTTGAACATGATTGGGAAAAGCCGGCCCAAGCCGTGTTAGACTATTTCAATCTGTCGGATATCACTTTGCTGGGGATTTCAATGGGCGGATACTGGTGCCTGCGAGCAGCGGCTTTCGAGAAGAGGATTAGCCGGGTTATCGTCTTTCCGCCTCTTTACGACTGGATGGAGAGTACAAACGGCTTTAATAGAGGGCTGGTAAACTTGATAGCCAAGTGGGATTGGCTGATGAACAGATCGATCTGCCTGAAAATGAAGTCCCCGCTAATGAAGCATGTTGTGCGCCAGACCCTGTTTATCACAGGGAAAAAGGATCTTTCGGATGTTGCGCGCTGGGATATGGCGATGAACAAAGAGCATATCCATTCTGAGTTGGTGGACCAGGATGTATTGCTTTTAGCTGGAGAAAGAGACTTCTTTCAGCCTGTTATCCTGTACCATAAGCAGCTGAAGGCTCTGACGAACGCAAAATCAGTGACAGGTCGGATATTTACCAGTGCGGATAAAGCCGAAAATCACTGCGGGATAGGAAACATGAGACTCCCTTTAGAGGTCATGGTGGAATGGTTGAATCAGAAAAATCAAAAACAGAGCCGTGGAAAGTCGCAGATCTGAACTCAATTTCGGAAACGGCTCTGATTACTTTGAGAGCGCGTGCGATTGAGTCCCAAAAGAAGAACCCGGTACTCCAGGATGATATGGGAGTGGAATGTCAAAAAAGGCTCCGGAAACTGGTATCTCAAGAAATTGAAGAGAGAATCTTCAAGAGGAAACTTCCTTCCAGTTTGACGAGGCATTTAGCCTTGAGAGCCCGAAAATATGATAGCTATACCAGGACGTTTATAGAAGGCTGCCCGGATGGATTGGTCGTAAGTCTCGGATGTGGTTTTGATACCAGGTACTGGCGAATATCTCAAAAGCCCTGGAAATACGTTGAGGTTGATTTACCAGAGGTCATTGAGGCTAAGAGGGCAATCCTGGATGATTCAACCCAATACCTCATGATCGACGGTTCGGTAACAGAGGAGGCATGGATTCAAAAAATAAGTTCCATACAGAACGACAAAGTCTTGTTCATCGCCGAAGGGCTGTTCATGTATTTGCCGAAAGATGAAGCCATTCGCATCTTCAACCGGATATCGACCTCTTTCACAAAATCGCAGATCGCCGTAGAAGTAGTTAGCGATAGCTTAACCAGGGGAATTGGGAAGAGACTCCTCAAATCCAAGATGCAGAGGTCTTTCGGGATGAGAGTAGATGCTACTTTTAGTTTTGGACTTAGAGATGCCCGGGAGATAGAGACTTATGGGAATAACCTGAGAGTTATCGAAGAATGGTCATATTTTGAAGATCCTGATATTGAGCCCAAATTCTTAAGGCTATTTCGTAATTTTAAACCCGTATGCAGGTCCCAGTGGACCATAAGGGCCACCATCGGTTAGTTTTTGAAGCCGCTCCGGGCAATATCATCAAAAGGATAAACAATGACGCTGGAAAACAAAATCGCAGGAATTTTTAATCTGACCGAAGAGAACTGGATGAAGCACGCTAACCCATGGAGCGTGTGGACCAGATACTCCGTCTTGCCCCTGATTGTGGTTGCCTTTTGGAGCCGGGTCTGGATAGGATGGTGGTCTTTCATACCGATAACCCTGTCATTAGCCTGGATGTTCTTCAACCCGGTACTTTTTTCGAAACCCAAATCAACGAACAACTGGGCATCTAAATCCGTATTGGGAGAGAGGGTATGGAAGAATAGAGTAAAGGTGCCTGTTCCTGCCCATCATAAGACTGCGCCTAATATCCTGAATGTTATTTCTTTGATTGGGATGCTCCTTTCAATTTGGGCAATCATAGCCATTTCAGTATGGCCGGCAATTGTCGGGGTAACCTTGGCCTATATCGGAAAAAGCTGGTATCTGGATAGGATGGTCTGGTTATACGAAGATATGAAACACCTGCCGGAATATGCAAAATGGCTTTATTAACAAAAATTGATAATGTGAAACGATCGATATTACCTGTTTCAGGTCAATTCTTAATGGGACGGCTTAGAGGCCATGAATTAAACTTAATCCTTAATGAACAATGGGAAAACAGTTCTGTTTATTGTACGGTACCGTTATTTTTGAGGCTAAAAATGGTGGGCAGTACTGTACGGTAGACAGAACTAAAACGTTTAAGATTGTTTTTAATTTATGAAGAACGGCTTAAGCCTTATAGTGTAAACAGTTTTAAAGCATTATGTGTATATTATTTAAAGATTATTCCAAGTTCCTTGTTGGTTTCCCCAAGCCTTTTATCAAATGTCCACATGGGAATCCCGGTTAATTTAGCAGATACGGATAAATGCATATCGATATACCCCAGCCCTCTTCCCATCAATTTATTAGTCTCAATGAATCCCATAACTTCTTCATTCTTCGCTTGTATCGCCTGTGGAAGCTGTTGGAGAAGGGTAAGTATCTCAGTTCTGTTCCTAATATTTCCACAAGCGATTTCGCCGATAATAAACCGATGGCACATTACCTGACTTTCATTTAGCAGCTTTTCAAGCTCCGCATTTCCTTCCCGAAAATGATTTATCCAAACAGACGTATCTACAAGAACCATTGCTATTTCTCCGCTGGTCTTCTACGAGGTATCATTTCCAGATTTTTTTCAGTTCCGCCGAGTTTCGCCAGTCTTTTGCTGCTTTCCTTAGCGATTAACGCTTCCAGCCCCAGTTTAACCAGAGTTGTTTTTTCTTTAATGCCGGTTAATTCTGAGGCGCTATCTATTAATCTATCTTCAATATTCAACGTTGTTCTCACGATGACGCCTCCTTATATTCATTAGTATGCATTATTTATATGTATATAGTCAATACCGGAATTACCAGATTTGGTATTACAGTAATCCCGGTTGAATGAAACCGGTCGTAATCAAGGACGAATAGATCTGTGCGAAAGGTATCTGAACAGCACGCTACCAAGGAGGCAAAATCTAAATTGAGTGAGTATTGTGATTATTGCGTGTGATGAGAGTTTGCGGTTTTTGTATTCTGGATGTAACATGGTGGGCGGTAGAGGACTTGAACCTCTGACCCCTTCCGTGTGAAGGAAGTGCTCTAACCACTGAGCCAACCGCCCGTGAAACAACCCTATTTTAACTTATCTGATCATTATTTTACAAGAGGGTTATATCGCCAGGTTTATCACATATTCTAAGGATATATTCTCCACTTCCGGCGAAATATACAGGTCAAGGAGTTTATATCTTAGCCTTGAGAGTTACTCTGGTCCCTTTACCGGGCCTGGATTCCAACTTGAGATCGGCATTGATTAAATTAGCCCTCTCCCGCATACTCATCATCCCCAGACTGCCCCTGCTGCTGGCCTGTTCTTCCGCTGCCTTTAAGTCAAAACCGGTACCATTATCACTCACTGACATTTCCAGGCGGGTCTTTTTAACATTCAGTTTAATTATAGCCCGGGATGCCTTAGCATGTTTCCGGATATTATTGACGGCTTCCTGTGTAATCCGGAACAATCCCAGCTTGATCTCTTCGGACAAATCCGGCTCGACTCCTTCGAACTTGAACTTTACACATAGTCCGCCAAGTTTGTTGTAATCGTCAGCAATTTGCTCTAAAGCCGCGGCC
>JAQULX010000381.1 GCA_028718465.1 Dehalococcoidales bacterium
AATATAATTATTCCCCCCCGGCCGGGACTATCTTGAATGCCGGGAATAATCAGACGCTGAGGGTAACCTTCACCCCCGACTCCTGGAACTATTCCTCTGCCTCAGCATCAGTCAGTATCAATGTCCTGGTCCCCGGCTGGAAAATCGCCTTCACTACCAGCGCACAGAAGATCGATGTGGGAAAGGTCTCCCGCGTGATTGTCCTGGAGATACTGGACGAAGCCGGTAATGCAGCCGATGTAGTTGATCCCACCCTGGTCAACCTCGTTTCATCATCCGGGACCGGCCGGTTCGATACCAGCAGTTCCGGTCCTTTCGACGGTTCCATAAATTCCATTACCATTCCCGCAGGCAGCGGATCGGCCAGATTCTATTATAAGGATACCGTCGCCGGCACAGTGCTTATTACGGTGTCGGCTGAAGGAATTGCCGGCGCCAGCCAGGAAGAGACAATTGTTACCCCATCTTCCGGTGGAAGCGGAGGGAGTAGCGGGGGCGGGGGCGGAGGCGGTAGAACTTCCACTGCCAGCACCCCGGTGACAATAGAAGGACTTACCCAGCAGGGTGAACTCCGGTTAAATAAAGCTGGAGAGACCATCAGCGATGTCAACCTGACCTCTGTGGACGGCCAGATCATTCTGACGATACCCGGCAAAACGAAAATGCTGGACAACCTCCAGAAGCCTCTGAAAACGATTAATTTAAGGATACTACCCGGCGCAGCTATGCTGCCTCCTGAAGGAGCCCTGATCTCGGCCTGTGAATTCGGGCCGGATGGCGCCCGGTTCAGCCCTCCCCTGGGGCTGACTATGCTCTACGACCCGGCGGCGCTGCCCGAAGGAGTCCCGGAACAATCGCTCTATATAAGCGTCCTGGACGGGTTAACCTGGCTGCCTCTGGAAGATAGCCGGGTGGATACCGTTTCACATACCGTCAATGCCCGGATAAGCCATTTCTCACAGTATGCGTTATTGGGGACAATCGCTCAAGATCCTTCTGAGCCTGAGATTGGAGAGAATAATGCCGGAACGACAACCCCGCCTCCCACAGCGGCTGTACCTCCTCCACCATCTTCCTCGAGCACACTGGCGCCGGCAGTACAGGAAATTCTTCAGCCCGAATTATCAACAGAACCATCACCCCGGTCAGAGAGCGAAACCGGAAATCCAGCTACGAATACAAGGAATACAGGTATCTCCATACCAGTCATGTTGTTGATTTATCTCAGTGTTTTTGTTTTGTTTGCCGTTTGTACAGTTGGTTTCGTCTACTGGCGACGTCGGTCAACTTAGCCCCGTCAGATTGAAGCCAGGCATCACGCCCCTTTTCCTGTCATGCTGGAGGCCTCGAGAGGAATACCTTAATACCCTCGCCGAAGGCGAGACGGAATGGCGGGAGATCCTCTGGGTGCTCCGAAGCATCTCATTCCTTCTCTTTTCAAGCCTGGGGTCACCCTGGAGGAGCCTCACTCCTTAACATCTGAGGCGACGAAGGGTCTCAGGGTGGGGCGGCCCTTCTCCCCTTCCTTAATCATTAATCATAATTCCGCCCCCCAGCCGGGTGACTTCGGTAAGCGAAATTAAGGTATGTCAGGTAATGACAGAGGAGGGGAAACTACCCTGGGTTATTTTGAAATACTTTCCAGACCGCTGGCATAGTCTGCTGCAGGCGCTCTGCGACTTTATTCTTCAGCCGGGTATAGCTGTTCTTCAATTCAGCGCTGTCGCGTCCCAGTTCAGTAATCAACCAGACAACATCGTTGGCCAGCAGCATATCGACATAAGATTCGGAAATCTGCCGGCGCAGGTCCGCGGGAAAGACATTATACTCGCTTCGCCGGTTGTTCCAGATGTGCGTTTGAAACGGCACCGGTTTTCCTAAGACCGGCCTTGTGGCGATGGAAAGGTTATTTTCCAGCTCAACCAGGGCCTCATTTTGCGTATAATATCCGGATGGCTTCACCAGGAGGGTATCGTTTGAAACGGGGACCGGTGGCACAGCCGCCGCACCATTTCCAGGGCGAGAATACGGCTGCACGACCGGAGGTTCGTTTTTGACCTGCTCTGCCGGCTTTACTATTGCCGGATCGTTTTTAACAGAAAGCGCCGGTTTTTCCATTGTGGCATTGTTAACAGCCTGAGCTAGCGGCTTCATTGCCGGGGCTCTCAGCCCGGGTTTAGGAAGTGTCATTACGCTGTTGTTTGGCACCGGCGTCAAGAGCCTGTGACTACTCCCGCTATTGCCCGGGCGCAAAATCAGTTTGGCATTTGACGGAAGTAACTTCTCGCCATTATGATTGCCCCCGTTGTGGCCGTTGCCGTTGTGGCCGTTGCCGCTATGGAATGGCTTGGTGTGTCCGATTCCGGATGTATGCAAATATTGTTTTAATGAAAACGGCATGGTTCTTCTCTGCCTTCGTAAAAGGACCACACTGATTACCAAACCGGCCAGTATGCCGGCTGCGACAACACCAATTATAGAGGGTATAAACCACCACGCCATAGCACTGCCCTCTGTCTCCTGTATTAACTATATGTAAATATATGCCTGATTAGCTCAGCCCCACCTCCAGATGTCTCGGGGCACCGGTGGTACCCAGGAACATCCGACGGGTACCGCACTCCGTTTGATGTTCCAGGCTGCGAAGTTAAAGAAGACTTCAAGGCTTCCAGCCTGATAACCTGTTTAGCGCAATCTTTTCTGCGCCATATAGTAGAGTAAACGGGATTATCTGGTCCGGAACGGATTATAAGCCGACTTTTAGAATAGACCGCCGCAATAATTCGGCTTTCTCCCAGATCGTTTTCTTCTCTTCATCCACGATCTGCCTGATGGCGGCCTTGTTTTCCTCCAAAATTTGCTTGATGGCCTTCCGCTGCTCCTCCCGCAACTCCTGGGAAGCGCGCTGGAGCTCTTCATCCAGGGCATTCTGTATCTCGTTGTGCATCAACGCCCGGATATTCTCACGGTATTCATCAAGATCATTAAGAGTTGCCATATTGGGATCTTTTACTCGTTCGAACGTCTTGTCCACTTTACTTACCTCACCTAAGACATTTTGGCAAATAATAATAGGCTGTTCTGTCAGCAAACTATAGAGGGATTTACTAAATATTACCGGTAAGGTAACCCCATGTCAAGTACTTTTATGCATATTGCCAATATCTTTTAAACAATGCCGGCAGCGGTATGCCGGCCTGAGTAAACCGATCTTGAATATTCTAACAGAAAATGCGGTGTACAGATGGACTTTTGAAGCGCTGTTAGTTATTGACTGTTCTCCGCTAATAGTATAATATGTATACTATATACTTTGTATACTATTAAATGGTGACTCTGGAGGGACTATCGGAGATGCTCACTAAAGGAGCGAATAAAGAGCTGGCTGAACAGGTCGCCCTGGATATTCTTTCGGTTTTCCCTCTTGTTCTCAGAAGAACGCGAAGACAAATTATCAAGACTTCGCTGGCGGAAATAGACGGGAATATCACCCCCCTCCATTTTGAAATTATCAAATTGCTGGAAGACTATGGTCCCCTGCACCTGGCAATGATCGGCGAAAAACTGGAGATAGCCAAAGCCCAAATGACCCAGCTGATTAACAGGCTGGTTGACATGCGTATGGTGGAAAGAAGGACCGATATTTCCGATCGAAGGATCACTCATGTAGTCCTGACCCATAAAGGGAAGACCATTTTTAAAGAATATAAAAATCAGCTTAAAGCCGCTTTGCAGGAAGAAATGTCGCATCTTACAGACGATGACCTGAGGGAGTTGTCAGTCGCGTTAAGGAAGATACGGGATATCTTTTCAAAACTTCAATAACGGCCCGTCTATAACCGAAATTCTTATAACGCGAGGATGTTCAAGTAACCAATATGCAGGATTCGAGACGACATGCGCTTGATAGCGAT
>JAQULX010000382.1 GCA_028718465.1 Dehalococcoidales bacterium
TATACAATCCCATCTTATAGAGGGAAAACCGGTCTCCAGGCTGTTTTATCATAATTCCTTAACAGGTGAAGCTATTCCTTATTATAAGGATATAGATTTCTACCGTAAGCAGAAACGCGTAATATTGCATAACTGTGGCCATATTAACCCGGAACGCATTGAAGATTATATAGCCGCTAGCGGATATAAGGCATTGCGACAGGTAATCTCCGAGATGAGCCCCCTTCAGGTCATCACTGAAGTAAAAAACGCCTGTTTGAGAGGGAGGGGTGGTGCCGGTTTCTCTACTGGGCGTAAGTGGGAGATATGCAGAAACGCCCCAGGCAGGACAAAGTATATTATTTGTAACGCAGATGAAGGCGATCCAGGCACGTTTGTTGACCGGACCATACTGGAGAGCGACCCTCATTCTATTTTGGAAGGAATGGTAATTGCCAGCTATGCCATCGGAGCAAGATATGGCTATATCTATGTCCGTGCCGAGTATCCTTTGGCCGTACGGCGTGTTAGAACCGCTATCCGCCAGGCCAAAAAACTGAACCTATTAGGTAAAAATATACTCGGTAGCAAATTCAGTTTTGATATAAGGGTCTTTGAAGGGGCAGGCGCCTTTGTCTGCGGTGAGGCAACCGCCCTTATTGCTTCGATAGAGGGAAGGCCAGGTATTCCTCGCTACAGGCCACCTCACCTAGCAACAAAGGGATTACACGGAAAACCGACTCTTCTGAATAATGTTAAGACCTTTGCCTATATAAGGCATATAATCGAAAGGGGGGCTGAGTGGTTTGCCGGTATCGGAACCAAAGGCAGTACCGGTACCGCCGTTTTTGCTTTGGCAGGCAAGGTTGTCAATACTGGATTGGTTGAAGTTCCTATGGGTACTACGCTTCGTGAGATAATATTCGATATCGGTGGGGGAATTGCCCCTGCGTATTTAAAGAAAACAGGCCTAGATGGTAACACGGTGGACATTAAAAGAATTAAAAATTTTAAAGCAGTTCAGATCGGTGGACCATCGGGGGGGTGTCTCCCAGAGTCAGCTCTTGACTTACCTGTTGATTTCGACTCTCTGACAAAAGCTGGAGCAATGATGGGTTCCGGCGGGATGATTGTGCTTGATGAGGATGACTGTATGGTAGAGCTTGCTCGCTATTTCATCGAGTTTACTCAGAAGGAATCCTGCGGTAAATGTACATTCTGTCGCTTGGGAACAAAGCAAATGCTTTTACTGCTTACAAATTTTACTAAGGGGCTAGGTAATATCGAGGATCTTGAAAAACTAGAAGACTTAGCTCTAGATATAAAAGCCGGATCGCTATGTGGATTAGGGAAATCAGCTCCTAACCCAGTACTTAGCACCCTGCGCTACTTCAGAGGTGAATACGAAACTCATATCAAAGATAAGAGATGTCCTGCACTTTATTGCGGGGAGCTTGTTATTAATTACGCAGATGATGTACTACACAGTATAGAAAATAAATGTACCCAATGTAAATTATGTAGTGAAAACTGTGATGTATTGGAAGATTTACTCCCATTCTCACCGGGTGACGTTGCCGAGCGCACACTTAATAGAGATATAGACGAAGCCAGTCGCAGATATTTATTGAGGTGCTCCCTTTGCAATCTGTGCGTAAATTTTTGTCCGCAAAACCTGCCGATACCTCAAATGGTTACAGCCGCCCGCAGAGTTATGTTAGATACAGGAATGACTGATTACGATATCTACCGCATCATGTGGGTGGATTACGATTGGAATGCCATAACCCTTTTTCGTGATACTTACCAACTGAATTTCGATAGCCTGAAAAAAGAAAAATGTGATACCCTTTTTATGCCGGGGTGTTCACTGGCTAATGAATCGCCTCAACTGGTGTTTACCACTTTTAACTGGTTAGCCGACCAAGAAGAAGGCGAAGTAGGGATTTTACTATATTGTTGTGGTATGCCCCTATTTGAGATGGGATTAACCGATAGGGGAGAGCAGTATGAGGATTTGTTCTGGAAAAGAATAAAAGAAACAGGTGCAAAAAAAATAGTAGTAGCCTGCCCAAATTGTTTTAATCAAGTTCTTATTCGCGGCCTAAAGGAGGGTATAAAGGTAATCTCACTGCTGGAACTAATGGTTGAAAAAGATCTAAAGGCGCCTGTTATAAAGGACAGAAGAATTACTGTTCATGATTCGTGTCCATCCCGTCATAATGGTATGCCCAAGATAGCACGCCAGATATTGGAAGACTTTGAAATCGTAGAGATGCTCCACAATTGTGAAAATACGATCTGCTGTGGTTCGGGTGGCGTGGTTTCAATGGTGGACCCAGAACTACACGATAACAGAGCTGCCAAGAGGATCGAGGAATTCAAGGATACTCGAGCCGATATCTGTGTAACATATTGTATGGCATGCTGCAACACATTATCCAAGGCTGATAATAAAGGAAATGTGAAACATATTCTTGAATTAATATTCGATCAGTCAGTGGATCATTCACAATATCAAGCTATGGTACGGGCTATGTGGGAAGGTGAGTGGGGAACGTATAATGATTACCGCCTTCGGAATTCAAAACTAATGGACGAATTTAATGGACACAGCGAGGTAATAAATTGAAACCTAAAACTTGTAATGATAAATGTATAGATCGAACGGAGAGCGTATGTCCGCATTGTTTACAAACTATTCCTGCAACTATTTATGAAGACAGCGGAAGTGTTTATATGAGCAAAGTATGCCCCGAACACGGCTTGTCTAGCGTTTATCTCTGGCCAGATGTTGAACAGTATCTATGGTTTAACAGCTTTAAATTTCCTTTAAAATCACGAGAACCTCAAACAGAGGCCATAAATGGCTGTCCAAGAGATTGTGGGCTCTGTCCGAGACATCTGAGAGGGATCACTCTGGCTGAAATCGAAGTTACTTGGCGGTGTAATCAAAAATGCCCCATTTGTTTTATGTCGGCTGGCAAAGCTATTCCTCCAGATCCTTCACTGAAAACCTTAGAATTCATGCTTCAAACTATTTATTACTATGAAAAGGGGCAGGCCACTCTGCAAATAACAGGTGGCGAGCCAACAGTTCGCCGTGATTTACCCGATATTATAAGACTTGCCCACCAGATCGGGTTCAATACTATCGAGATAAATACAAACGGACTGGTTCTCGGGCAAGATTTAGATTTCTTACAATCGTTAAAAGAGGCTGGTCTTACCAATATCTATCTCCAGTTCGACGGGCTCAGCCCCGAAACTACCCGGATTTTAAGAGGAGAAGGACTACTTGAGTGGAAATTGAAGGCTATCGAAAACTGTCGTAATATAGGTATTCCAGTCATTCTTGCTCCGACCATTATAAAAGGAATAAATGACGGCCATTTGGGAAGCCTTATCGATTATTGTATGGATAACCTAGATGTTGTTGAGGGGCTGGCTATTCAACCGGCTTTTATCTCCGGTCGTTTTGAGCTGGAAATGCAAAAACGCCTTTCTCTGGGTGATATCGCTGCCTTGATAGAAAAACAAACCAATGGCAAAATCGCTTCACGTGACTTTTGGCCTCTCAGCTGTATTCACCCGCTCTGTGCCTGCTCGACTTATCTCATCGGTGAAGGAAAAGAATTCGTCCCGCTGACAAAAGGAATTAGCAAGGATGATTACAAGTCTCATTTCAATGAAAGCAGTCCCCAGGGCTCGGTTTTTGCTGACATATTGATCGATACACATCAAGGTCAAAACGTTCCCAGGGGTCTCACCGTGCTCATTATGAGCTATATGGATGCTTGGACACTTGATTTAAAACGGCTGCAGCAATGTAACTTAGCAGTTACTGTTAGCGACGGACGCTCCCTTCCCTTTTGTGCCTATCATTTGACTGATACCTCCGGACGAAGATTGTATCCGCTTTCGAGG
>JAQULX010000383.1 GCA_028718465.1 Dehalococcoidales bacterium
ACTGGCAACGGCCTTTCTTTCATTATTTGATTAAGTGCCGGCTTGTTCATGTTATCACAGGAGCATTAGTATCAGAGGGAATAGGAGAGTGTAATAGTTTGGAAGGCAAATACCGCTATCGCTGGGTAAGTGAACGAGACTTACCAGCTGGAGTTGATAAGGCATCATTAGTTTCACAGGAACGCCGTAACAAAAATGGTGGGCACTGGACGGTATACCGGTTAGAGAATGATGACATATATTCGCTAGTGAACACGATTCTCAAAATGGCGAAAAAACGTGCTCTTGTAGATGCAGCCTTGTCTGCTGGACGGCTTTCTGATGTGTTTACCCAGGACATTGAAGATATGCCAAATATAATTGATGAACAGGATGAATATATTACAGAGAGCGTCGCGCAGAGAGCACGGAAAGCCCAACCTAACAAAAACGAAGAAAAAAGCAAACAAAATGAACCGGCGCAGGAGATAGAAGAAGGCAAGGCTACAGAAAGCAAAGTTGATCTGCAATGGCTGAAGGAATCACTAGAAAAATTGCAATGGGCGGACTGCGGCGAATATCTGATGAGTAAATATAAAGTCAAAGGTCAACGCATCTCAGAGATAGTAGGTAAACTATCACCCGAACAGCAGGCGGAGTTTGTGGAAGAAGTCCAACGCAGGCTTGACGCTGACAATTAGTTGAATCTTATTAACTGAATATTGCAGGATGGCGGAATAGGTAGACGCTAGTCGAAAGTCAGGACTCCCAGTATGCCGGAGGATAGCGCGCAGACGAACGACGAGTAGACAGGTTTGGACGGCATAACTAAACCATCTAGGGTGCAAATCCCTAGTCCTGCAATAAAAAGTGGGGTAGCCGAAAGGCGAACGGGAAAGAAAAGTTGAGCCTGATAAACGGTTCACCTTTAACTGTTACCACCTCGGCTGGTGTGGAGACAGAGCGTATTGCCGGAAAGGATTTATGTTTCTTGGGTGTAAAGATGGCACTATGCCATTAATCTCTGCACTCCGGGGATTAAATTCCAGCGTATGCCTAAAATGTGAATTTTATGACGAGGGGTAAAGATAAACCTTGACAATCTGTATAGGGTGCGGCGCGGATACTAGGCGTCACACGGGTTACAGTCTACTCCATCATTAAAAGGGGGAAGCTCCACCCCATAGCAATAGCTGATAGACGCTATCTTTTAAGAGATGAGGTAGAGAAATTAAAGCATAACCAGTATAGAAAATAACTATTCCCCAGATATAAGGAGTTGCTATGAATTGCAGCTTATGTAATGACTTTGGCTTGGTGCATCCACGCCAGCCGGACGGTACAGTAGATTACAGTAGTCTGATTTACTGCCGATGTCGTGGAGAGAAAGCCGGGCAGCTTCATTCCAGATCGATGCAACAAGATGAACCAGAGCGGTATGTACCAGTTACCCCGGATATGATAGACTTCCCGGTCAGCTGGGATTTCCATCGTCACTATTGCCAGTATTATGGCTGGCCAGACCCGGGTCAAGGTTATCCAGAAGAGTATCCACCAGAAGAAATAAAAAATCATATCAGTAATTCAGAGAGGTCTTCGTCAAAGCCGAAACGTATATCTAGACAAGATTATGATAGCCTAAAGGAATTAAATTCCCAAATTCCAAAACGGAAGGAAATTAATGGTGAAATCCATATTAGAGAAGATATCACCGACCGGCTTTATTAAAGATTATATATCATATGCCTCTAACCTAACAGATGCCCCGCTTGAGTTTCACCTGGGAGGCGCTTTAACTGCATTAGCAACTGTATGTGGCTCAAAGATTATCTATCCTGGGTATGGAGGACGGCGTCAATGGCCTAATCTATATACACTTTTAATCGCACCGTCAGGATTGTTTCGTAAATCCACATCTGTTGGTATCGCAGAGGACTTGATAGCTGAAGTAGATGCCGATTTAATCTTATCCGGCGAGCAATCAAGGGAAAAATTTCTATCCCTTCTCAAGACTAATCCTAATGTTCTCTATCCAATATCTGAATTTGCCGCTGTGTTAGCTATGTGGAATAGAGATTACGCACAAGGTTTCCGTGAGATTATAGTTGATTTATTCGATTGCCGGCAGGAATATAGCCGGCAGACATTGAAAGATGGTAAAATGACTATTCACCGACCAGCATTGAATATATTGGCGGCTTCTACGTTGGATTGGCTTAAAGAGAAGTTGACAGAAGGCGACTTACGAGGTGGTCTCATGGGGCGATTTATTATTATACCAGGGGAAACAAAAGCACCAGACCCCGGGCTGAAAGCTAATTATGACGAAGAGGCAAAAACTAAACTGATAAATTATCTCAAAAATATCCGCAAGCTAGAAAACTCATGGGTAGATGTCACTCATGTCCTTACTGAGTACAATGAATGGGTAAGGAAAGCCGAAGGTATCATGGCAAAGCAATTTAATCCAGAATTACTGGGATTCCAATCACGTTTAGCTTCTCATGTGCTTAAACTCATGGTATTATTAAGAGTATCAGATTCCCCGGAACCCCTTAATAAGTATATACTCCAGAATGATGACTTTGAACGAGCGGTTATATTGGGGCGTTGGTTAATTGACCAGGCAACAGTGTTAGCAGAAACAGGTTTTGTAAAATCAAAAACCGAGCAGTCAGTGCAAAAGTTATTATCGTTAGCAAGTCGGAATGGTGGAGTATCCCGACATGAAGCCATGCGAATGATGCACGTAACAAGTCGTGAATTTGATAACATCGTTCAGACAGCTATTGAAAGGGGCGAATTGCGGGTTGAGCGTGAAATTGGCGCGAAAACCAAACCGGCATTATTTTATCTGGCGGTTAAAAGAGATAATGAAAATGAAATGTTGTGACGTTTCTCAAAAAAGTGTGACGTTTCTGTGCCATATTGGGGGTGTTTTGTGACGTTTCTTGTGACCTTTCTAAAAAATCTTGTGACGTTTCTCCATTTTTTGTCGAGTGTAGCCAAAGCTAATACGTCACAAAAAATGGATGTACTCTACACTATGCAATTTTTAGGGCTTCGGGTACCCATTTTTGAGTGTAATAGTGTGGGTGTGGGAGGGAAATAATAAGACATATAGTAGAAATTTCTATACTGCAGAATTTTTATTGTACAAGGTAAATCGTCAGTGACGCATGAATGGTTGCCAGCTATGATATTCTGGGAGAGCTGTTATGAACAAGACGCAGAGACTGCAAGAGAATTCGGTCGGGGTTTGTTCAAAGCAGCAGAAATTGCAGATGATATGAATGATATGAATAAAGTTTGTATGGAGCGGGAAAATGTAGAGCCAGGTAGTTATAAAAAAGCTAAAGGCGTTCTCACATGGACGGATAGTGAAATGCCAGAGGATATAATAAGGAGAATGTAATGAAAACGATAGAAGTCATAGAAAAGTTTCATGATGCATTTATAAACGATACAAATTGGCGCATTAAGGAAGACAGCCCGGAATGGGTTTATAAGGCGGTTAGGGCAGGTCATTTGGATCACTTTGATGATAACTCATATTACGTACAAATAGAAGATATAGCGGCAACATTGAAGGTAATAGACAAACTGTATGGACAAGAAGACGGTGATTATGACCTAGATGATATTATAGAACTTGCACGAGAATATATTGAACCTGAATGTTCGTTAAAAGCCCTCACCCGGTGGCTCGATGCAGAATCAGACCATATCAATTATGTAACCGATATATTGCAGGCGTATCCCTTTAGTGATATATGCGCTACATTTGATACCGGTGAAAAATTACTTGCATATGCGCAATATCTATGGAAACTCGATATCTACGATGCTATCGCTGCTGTCTTAAGAAACGTAGTAACTGATTAAACGAAAGGAGACAAAGAAAAAATGAATTATT
>JAQULX010000384.1 GCA_028718465.1 Dehalococcoidales bacterium
TTCTTTGGATTCCGAAGGAACTTCTATCAGGGTAACCAGAAGTTCTTTTCCTTCAATAATATCAATTTTCTCCAAAGGTTCAATTTTGCCGTTTGAATATCTGGCTTTGATAGTCTTTGGCATTGTCCCACCTCCTTTCCCAGGCCTTAGGTACATTATACGATTATATAAGGCTAAGTCAAGAAAGCGATGTGGAATAAACGCCGTCATCGTTTGAAACCATTATTCTCACGTAATTTACCTGCCTTTTTAGTTTAACGTGCCGAAGAATACAGGTAAAATCCAAGGTATCGCATTTTTAAATATGCTATTCAGAATCTGAGGATCGTAAGGGCCGCCTTTATAGAAATTGCCCTCATGATAAGCCTGGTTTAACTTTAAAAGGATATTGGTATCCGAATATGAGACTGCCAAAGCAAGCTGCATATCGGTGCTGATGGGACTAATTTGAACTAACGTATCCGGAGAAATAAATCTAATCGTAGTATCGTGCTACGTAATAGCAAAGCTCGGTATTATCCTATCTCTGGCCGGTAAAGAGCTTGTCGGTGGGGATGGTGCCGCTGGTTTTATTACCTCAGTCCTGTTAAGAGCCCAGTAAAAAAACCAGAATCATTCCATTTTCTAATAAACCATAACACCACCCTGAGCTTCGTAGGGGAGGGGATGGAATAAGGATTATTGAAGGAGAGGGGGGCCTCCCCACTCTGAGATGCTTCGGCTTCGCCATTCGAAGCCTCCAGCATGACAGGAGATGAGGTGTTGGGCGGTCGGGTCCGAGACCCGACCCTACACTGGGTAAGGAACATCAAGACATTAATTATCCTGAGTCAGGGACCGGGCTTCTCCAGGGTTATGGGGGAGAAGGAGACCGGGTAGATTCCGTGTCGAAGCACGGAATGACGAGAAAGGGAGAGGCTTCCAGCATGACACCATTATTGGCCGCATGAGAGGTATCACAGATTAAGAGGGATTCACGACCTCAGGCTGCCTTCAAGGCTCTTAGATTCTTACGAAAGTACGCTCCAACATTCCCGGATTTTCATCTTTTAGGGTGACACTGACAAGTAGCATGGACGATTGCTTCGAAATGGGAAAGGATTCTCGCAATGACGTCCAAGGGGTTGGGCCCTGCCAAACCTGATTGAATAGAACCAGACATTGATTAATGATTAAGGAGAGAGGGGGCACCCGCCATCCCGTCTCGCCTTCGGCGAGGGTATTAAGGCATTCCTCTCGAAGCCTCCATGATGACAGAAGAAGGAACATGATTCTAAGCCTGCCAATGGCAGGCTTAGAATCACACCCTTATAGGCTTACAGCATGATAGATTGACATATCTCGTCATAGCTGGAGGTGCGGCTGGGGGCCCGGCTGACCTCGGTCAGCCGGGCCCGTAAATCATAGCCAGTAAATCACAGCCGGAGGTCTCGGTCAGTTGGGTATAAGCGGGGGAGTATGTCGCGCTTAGCTTTCGTCGGCATCCAGCCCTTCGGGTATCACTCCGGCGTAGGACCGGGGGGATGGAAGAGGCGCTGCGGACTCTGCACGGGCGGAATTCCCGGCCAGCACCGCCAGCCTGACTACCTGCACCTTGCGGTAGACCCGGTCAAAGCTCCGGCGCACTCCGCCGACGGTCAGAAGGTCGTCGATTTTGATATTAAAGAGCCTTTCATTTTCCGCCAGATAGGGAAGAATCAGCTCCCAGTCCTTTTCCGTGAGATTGACGAACTCACCGCCGTTCAACTGCTCCGGGCTGACTTTTTTCCACGGATCGCGAAGATAGATAGCTCCTCCGGAAGCCATCGAGAAAAGGTTTGAGCCGGGATAAGGCAGTTCCTGGTCGATAATCCGGCCATCCTCATCAAAGGCGATTCCGTTCATCACCACAAAGCCGCCGCCGTTAAGGGGATCGCCCGCCATGAATGACTCCGCCAGGTAGTCCAGGCAGGTCCCGTTGATTACGATCCGCGGGCAGCCAACGGCATTCACCAGCGGGCGTCCGGCGGCATTACCCATTATGTAAACCTCGCCACCCTTGGCGCCGTACATGAAGGTCTGCCCGACATCACCGTAAATAACCAGCTTTCCTCGTTTCATGATCTGGCCGACCTGGTCCTGGGCATTACCGTGAACACAGATTTCCAGGCCGTCGATGCCGGAAGCCAGGTAGTCGCCTGAGCTGTCGTAGACATCGATGCGCACACCATCCGAGTCCTTCGACAGTCCGCTGCCTGTGAAGCGCTGTCCCCGGCAGCCGAACAGAATAAAACGCTTCCATCCCAACTCGTAAGCGGCCACGATCAGGCGGGCATCGCAGCTATCGCCTTCAGGAGGGAAACGACCGGCGTCAATCACGAGTACCTTCTCCTGACCGGCCGGAGCGCGCAGACATCGGCGCGTTCCCCAGTCGATACGGGCATAGAGATTTCCCTCCTTGCTTTTGATTCCGGGCACGGACCTGAACATCCTGGTGAGGCTGCTCCGGACAATATGCAGGGTCCAGCTCCGCTTTTTACCGCCGAGCGGCAAAGGCGTATCATTCAACCAGGTCAATATTTCGATGGCTTTTGACAGGGCTTCCGCGCTCTCCCGGGACTGAGTGACAAGACTGCGGCAGATACCCTGGAAGGTCCGGTAGTCCCAGCCGGCCAGTTTGTCAGTCAGCATGGACTTCAGCCGGCTGACTTCCCCGCCGGCAAGATCGAGCATCTCTCTTTTTCCGCGTCCGCCAACGGATATGACCGGCGTCTCATCAGCGTGTTTGACGCAGACAGGCTCACCGAATTTATTGATACAGGTCAAAACTTTGCTGCCGTCGCCCTTTCCGGAATCTTTCAGATTAAAGATAAAAGCGCCGCCGTCGGAACTGCTGCCGCCGCGCGCATTCCAGTAGCGGTCGGCTACCGGGCAATATCTCCGATCTTCGGCAGCCAGGCTTTCCAGGGCGGCATCGATAGCCTGCTTCTCAGAGCAGATGAGCCCGATCCGGACCTCTCCGTCCTGCATGGCAAACACCTGCGGCCTCAGCATAGCGGTATCGGTGATGCCGATCAACTGGAACTGTTTGTTAGCCACATCGTTACGGGCGATGATGAAAAACCAGGGACCGTCCGGAGAGCAGTGGATATGGTTCTGCTGGATGCTGCGGTAGACCCTTTGTTTTTCCGCCGGAAGCCGGTCGAAATCATGTTCGGTGGTGGGGGCCAGGGCTTCGATAACATATTCCAGCGGATAGCCGAAACTGCGGCTCCAGAGATCGAACAACTGGACCGAGACCTCGGTATCGGTCAGGAACTGCGGCTTCAGGGAATACTGTCTTAAATATTCGGTGATGGAATGATAGTTAGCGAAATCGCCGTTATGGACCAGGGCTTCATTCATACCGATGAAGGGATGCGCCCCGCCCGGATGCCAGACACGGCCTTTGGTAGGATAACGCTGGTGAGCAATCCAGCCGTGGGCTTTAAAATTTTCCAGGAGATAGTATTCGGCAACCTTTTCCGCATAGCCGACAATCTTCAGGACCATCACATCCCGTCCGTGCGACAGGACGAAAGCCCGCTTCTCCCCAACCGAGGCATAAAACCGGTCGTTGAGCCGGACCGAGTTCTGATAGATATATTCATCTTCCGCCTGACGCGGGTCCAGGCCGGTCAAATGGTTTCTTTCAATAAAGCGGTCCAGGACAGCCGGCTTCACCCGGACGAAGTAGCGCATGACGTCCGGCGGCCGGACTTCCAGCCCTTTGATCTCCCGATAGTCACCTACGGACGGGATAAGCCCGCCCGCAGAGACATCCAGATACGGCTCTACGAATTCGCGGAACACCTCAGGCCCGACATGCGGGTCAAGCAGGGCTATCTGTAAAATGTAATGGGTATCCAGAACGT
>JAQULX010000385.1 GCA_028718465.1 Dehalococcoidales bacterium
GACTGCGGTCCACATCGGTCCGGCACTGACAACATCTTTCTTCACCTCATAACCCAGCTCTTCCAGAACTGCCTCAGCAATATGGGTGTCAGCCTCAGCACAGGCCCACTGTACGTAGATCAACTTCACAGTGCCTTTTTCCTCAGTCTGGGGGGTAGTAGCGGCGGGTTGGGTTTGTGCGGGGGTCGTAGAACCGGCTGGCTCTGTAGTATTGGCCGGGGTGGTAGCAGCCGGGGTAGTAGTATCGGCTGGAGTGGTAGGGCTGGAAGAATCTCCGCAGCCTACCATTAACAACACCGGGATAATTAAAATGGACAGCAATAACAATAATCCTTTTTTAATCATTATTTCTCCTTTCTCAAATAGTTTTATAGTGTCTCTCAGGAATTCGGATATGGTTTTCTACTTGTTAATCACCTGCCTTTCTCTATAGCATTAAGTGCTTCTTCTCCCCCAACCTTTACAGGAGCTATATCCAGTTTTAATGAAGGTCTGCGCAGACGGCGCAATAAGCGGACCAGCAGGGTATCCTGTGTCCCACCCATTTGCCGGCTGACGGAGTCCAGTACCATGGCCAGGATAACAATGGCCAGTCCTGCCTCAAAACCGGAAGCGATATCCAGCTTATTAACCGCCCAGAGGACCTTGGAACCCAGGCCGCCGGCCCCAATCATGGAGGCAATGACGACCATGGAGATACCCAGCATAATACACTGGTTAACCCCGGCCATTATGCTGGGCATAGAGAGGGGTAGCTCCACTTTGGTAAGAACCTTAAAATCAGAAGCGCCGAAAGCCCGGGCCATTTCTTTTACATCTGAGGGCACCTGGGTAATTCCCAGATACGTCAACCTCACCGGGGGTGGAACGGCGAATATGATGGTAGAAAAGAGCCCCGGGACCGTACCTATACCGAATAGCATCACGGCTGGAATCAGGTAAACAAAGGGCGGCATGGTCTGCATGAAATCCATGACCGGCCTGACAATTTCTCTCACTGCTTTATTCCGGGTCATCCAGATTCCCAGGGGGATGCCGATGATCAGTGCCAGAACTACAGCAATGAAGATGAGTATGAAAGTTTCCACCAGGGTAGTCCAGAGCCCCAGGTTATAGACCAGAAGCAGTCCCACAAAGCTGAATAAGGCTATTTTTTTGGAGGAAATAAGCCAGATAAGCAGGGAAAATATAACTATCACGGCTATCGGCGGGAGAAAGAGGAGACCGTCCTCCATTTTATCTGTAGCGATATCCAGGGCATCACTGATGGCATCAAATACCACGGACAGGTTGGATACCAGCCAGTCTATGACAAACTCTACAGCTTCCCCTAACGGCAATTTGGATAATGCTAATAAAACCAAATTATCCAGTTCTCCTTTCAGCTAGATTTGAGATAAGACTCCGGCGGGTTATCACACCCTGGAATACTCCTCTGTCATCTACAACGGCCAGGGCATTTCTGGTATGCCTGAGAGCAGGATAAATATCCTGTATGGTGGTATTCATGTTGATGGTGCCTGCGTCTTTCAGTACACCGGTAACGCTATGCTGTCCTTGTTCCAGCAGTTGCATTATATCTTCCATAAAAACTATGCCTTTGACTCTTCTGTCCCGGCTCAGTACAAAAATGAACTCCGTATCATGGATTTCCATTTTCTTGGCAGTTACTGCCGGGCTCTCACTCTCCAGTATGGTAATCTGAGTTTTGCTGGCGATATTGGCGGCGGTAAGGATTTTGGATACATCCACATTCTGTAAAAATTTAGACACGTAATCATTAGCGGGGGTTAAGAGTATGTCCTCAGAGGTCCCGGTCTGCTCAATGGCTCCATCACGCATAACAGCGATGCGGTTGCCGATGCGCAGGGCTTCATCCAGGTCATGAGTAACAAATATAATAGTTTTTTTAATGTTTTCCTGGAGTCTGAGCAGTTCTTCCTGCATTTCCCCGCGAATAAGAGCATCCAGCGCACTGAAGGGTTCGTCCATCAAAAGGATATCTGAATTCAATACCAGCGCCCTGGCCAGACCTACTCTCTGCATCATGCCGCCGCTGAGCTCACGGGGATACCGGTTGTACCAGGAGCACAGTCCTACGGTTTCCAGTGCTTCATAGGCTTTCCGGGCTCTTTCCGTCCGGGATACGCCCTTGATCTCCAGGCCAAAGGACACATTATCCAGGATTGTCCGGTTAGGAAGAATGGCGAAATGCTGGAAGACCATGCCCATCTTCTCTCCCCGGAACTTCCTCAGTTCTTTTTCAGACAGAGATTCTATATATTTGCCGTCTACACAAACGGAGCCGCTGGTCGGCTTGAGCAGCCCGTTAATGCATCTTAAGGCAGTTGATTTACCGCTGCCGGAGAGGCCGATAAAGACGAATATCTCACCGGTATTGATTTCGAAATCAATACCGTTAATCCCCACGGTTTTTCCGGTACGAAGCAGGATTTCATCCCTGGAAAAGCCTTTGCGCAATAAATCCATGGCTTGTCGGGTATCATCCCCGTATATTTTAACCAGGCTTTTGGCTTCTATTATTGTGCTCAATATGTGATCATCTCCTTACATCGGAAATAACAGGAAACGGATCAGCGTGATGGAATTAATTATGGATCAATTAGATTAGAATGGGTTGATTTTTATGCGGGCAGTCAGGAACACCGTCTTGTCGGTAACAATACTAACTGGCATGAAAAAATACAGACGGGTACAGGTAGTTATTCTTTTGTTAAGACTTTTAATATTATACTTATCAATGTGTTTACCATGCTATTCACCTGTGGTTATCGTAACATTGCTGGGCACTGGTAGTCAACTTTTTTTATCAACCGGGATCCTGTATGCATCCGCAACTGAGGGATATTCGGTCACTTTTTTCCGGTCTGCGAACCCATTCGGACTTCAATCAGGATGACATCTCCCCTGTCCACATAGGTGAGTCGCGATGATGCCGTCTCTGATTTGCCTGTAAACATCGAACGATGGATGATACGGCGGGTATTTCCGGACTTCTTTATTTTATATAGCAGATGGCCGTGCGCGTTTGAGGGTCTGCCGCCACGTGGGCACAGGCTCCTTGATAGGCCCCTGGAACATCAATCACCCGGATGTAATCACTGAAATCTGTTAGGCCTGGTAACAGGTCTCCTAAAGCATTTGGCGAGTCATTAAAGAATTGCCTGTTAAATTCAGCCGAAGATTGTTCTGAGAAAACGGGCAGGTAGATTATTTCCGCTTCTATCAGGTCTTGAAAAAAGTGGGTGCCGAATGATAATTCGGGTTCATGCCCTGCCTCTGCCCGGCTGACTTCCACCAGTACTTTAACATTATCTATATCGGCGTAGCTCACATTTACGCCCAGATCGATATTATTACTTCCCCACCTGCCGGGTCCAATTGCTATGACTTTATCCTTTGAGCTTCGAAAAACTTCATTTAATTTGCCCATAACCCGGCCTAGTGATTTTTTAATGCTGAGTGATGATATGTCCCCATATTTCCACGGATCGATATAGACGATATACCTGATGGAATCGATGATGCCGCCGCTCAACGTCCGGTTTGATTTAAACAATACATTCCCGGCCTCGATATTTTGCGGAAGCATAATTGTTAATTCCGTGGCGTTTGGTGTTCTCAAGGGGCGGCATTGCAACAAGTTGACCCGGATAGTGTTGTCCTTTTCAATAAGGGCGGTAAACTCAATGTCAACCGGATGTCCCCAGCCTCTTTCCAGCTTTCCGAGAATATCTTCCATGATTTTGATCAGCCGGGTTTTCTTAAGTAAATTATTAAGCGTCAATACGATATCCTGAGGCTGCATATCTATCGGCATGTATATCGGGTCCAGGCCGTACCCGTCTT
>JAQULX010000386.1 GCA_028718465.1 Dehalococcoidales bacterium
TATGAATGGGATGGCAGGATCACATCTTAACTTTAATTGATCCCTGTCCAGACAACGGGGTCCACCTCAATAGGTTCATCCTGAAACTTACTACGATCATTAATGCTCCCTCCTCTACCAGAAATCAGGAAAAGCAGCGCGACCCGGAAAAGCGGTCTACTCGCAAAGGCAAGAATTACTATTTTGGGATGAAGGCTTATATAGGGAAAGATACCGGCAGAGGCCTGGCCCATAATCTGGTGGTGACTGATGCCGCGGTGCATGATTCCTGGCATACTATGACCTCTATAATGCATAAGAATGTTACTTAACTCAAAATTGCCTGGAAACGCTTGGGGAAATCTAAGATATCATCCACTCAGGATACATGTTCTCATTTGGTTCTAGAATTTCAATTTTTGGTGGGCGGTAGTGGTATAGAACTACAAAATAGAAAACCCGCAGCCAAACCCAATTGGTTTGATTTTAATTCTACCAGCGGCTTGGTAAAGCCGCATATGGTTGCCAGGTTTGCTCTCCCGGTTAAGTCCATTCTGCCGGATGCCGAGTATAACCGGCAGAAAAAATTATCAGAAATGAAGTTGGAATCGTTAGTTATCCCCCAAGTTAATGCCGCTCAGGAAGCCGGGAAGTTAATTTACAATTTACCCAATTTATGGGAACAAGCGGATACTCTTCAAAGAAGAAAGATCGTTCAATCCATGCTGGATGCGGTCTATATTGAGACCATGCAGTATAAAACTATCGTAGCCATAACCCCCAAACCGCCCTTTAGACCTATTCTTCAAATGGCGGTTTCCAGGAAGGGATCTGATATCCGTATTCTAAACGAGCCCTTGAAAATCTATTCCAAAGTCCCATCTATATCGCTGAAGTTTATTTGTTAAGAACGCAGCGAAGCGTAGTCCGCAGCAGACCCAGACATCCATTGCAGGATGTGCAGGCTGAACCGGTGGCCGTTCCCTCGTGGAACTTCTTGACGATGTAGCGGTCCATGACAAAGGGCCGGCACATTGAGACTGCATCGGCCAGGTCTTCCTTGAGTACCTGTTCGATATCACTGAGCTGCCTCATGCCGCCCACCAGAATCAACGGCCGCTTTAGCACCTGGCGGGCTTGACGGCACTCGTCCAGATAGTAGGGAGTGAGGGCGCCCTGCCTGATGTGATGAGCGGGTTCCTCTTCTATCCCTTCGCTTATTTCAAACGCGTCCATTCCGATTTCTTCAAAAATAGCCGCCGTTTTCAGACCTTCAGCCAGGGATTTACCCCGAGAGTGGTAGTCTTTTAGTCCCAGCTTAATGAATATCGGGTAGTCCGGGCCGGCAATCCGGCGAATTCCTTTATAAATCTGGATGACAAAATTGGCCCGCTTCTCTGCCGAACCCCCGAACTCATCATCCCTCTTATTTGTTGCCGGCGAGAGAAAAGAGCTGATAAGCCAACTGTGAGCGCCGTGGAACTGTATAGCGTCAAAACCGGCTTCAATTAGTCTTCTCCCGGCCTGGACAAACTGCTCGATCAAATCATAAACTTCATCAGTCGAGAGTCCCTTGACAGGAGTTCCCTTAGAAGGGTGAATCAGTGATGATGGGCCTATCGGCGGCTCCCCGGTGAATTCTGGATTACTGTCCCAGCCGCCGTGCAGAATTTGTGCCGCTACCTTGCCGTTATATTTATGGACTATATCGGTTATCTTTTTCAGCGAAGGAATGGTCTCATTGGTATGGGCTCCCAGTTGCCCTATGCCGGCGTGACCGTTTTTACAGGGGAAGATGCCGCTGCTTATGATCAGTCCCACCTCACCAAGGGACAGATCGCGGTAGAGTTCCAGTTGAGCTTCAGTTACCATACCGTTCGAGCCCATATTATCCATGGTGGCAGATCGAACAAAACGATTTTTTAATTGCATGCGGTTAATAACAAAAGGTTCAAAAAGTGCTGACATCTTTCCACCGCCGGTATCAAAAATTCCTTTTAACATAAGAGGATATTAACCAATATATCATAAAAGCCGGGGCATTCGCGATTTATCGTTCAAAGGCCAGGGTCTTTTCACATTCCACGAATATTATTCTCCCCGCCTCCTGATGCTTCAGCCCCACCCGCCAACCCCTTCTCCCCTTCTTAAATCATTAATCGTAATTCCGTTCCAGCGGAACTCAGGGCGGGGCTGAATTAATCAGGCATTATTTCTTTACATATAGTAAGTGTCGCCATAACCAGTTCCGCTGGAACACAGTTTATAATCTTCAATTGATCTTTGCAGGGTTTAATAAGACAAAGTTTTTTGCCATGTGATGTACTTTGCCAGCCCATCCAAATCGGCAAACAGGGTAATGCTATTAATTCCATAACCGTCAAGAGTTCTTTTTAAGGACTGCCGGATTTTACCGGGAATCACCACCTTTTCCAGGTGTTCAGAATAAAAATCAACCTCAGGGTCCGGATGGATCGTAAAGGCAGCAGATTGGGATGAAATACGCTGAATAATCCAGTCAGGAATAAATTCAGCTACCTCGGAAAATTGAATGGATCATGATTATCTGAGGTAGACAATAGCTTAAGCCCTTTTATGGCGTAGATTGCTGAATCCCCGGTAGACTCACTCTCAACTGCGAAATATAGAGCTACCAGAGGATTCCTTGTCCAGTCAAGCAGCCTGGTTGGTAATCCATGATGCTGCGCTAGAGCCAGCCAGTCCCAATCATTCCGGGGCATGAAACTTATAAAAGGCAAAGCCCTTTTCTTAAATAATTCGAAAATTTCCTTTTCTACCGTTCGTCTGGATTGTCCGGGAGCAATATGTACCCGGCCGATATTAGGCTTTAAAACATAGTCTTTACTCTGAACTCCTCTAAAAATAACCTCATCCGTATTATAGGATTGCATGATTTCATGGAAGGTTCCGAAGGAGTCAATGGTTAATTCCTTTATTTCTGACTCTACCATACAAAGCCGCTCTGCTCTTGAACTTCACTCCAGCGATGAAAATGGTTCCAGTCGGCTCATGCCTGGAATCCTGCTGACTCAGCTTGCCTGCCGGTTGAAAAAACCTGTCAGGACAAATTATTCGAAGTGGCGGTGTAGACTTTTGGAGGTTGGTATGAACCCATGCCTGGATTTGAACTATTTTGAACTATTTGGAATAATCATAATATTTTTTGGCGTATTCATCGTTGTTCTGGGATTAATCTTCCTGTTTTGGCACAGGACTCGCCTTCCAGGCAGACTTCCCGGCGATGTAAATATAAAAAGGGGAAACGTTGGCTGTTATTTCCCAATTGTAACATCTTTGTTAATCAGTCTTGTACTCACCATCATCTTAAACCTGGTGCTGTGGCTCCTGAGGTGTTAGATAATATTACTCTGACCAGGTTTAAGAGTCTGAGATTTTAGGTAATAAGTTTAAAGATCGTTCAATCTATGCTGGATGCAGTCTATGCCGAAAACCAAGCAGTATGAAACTATCGTCGCTCTCAAACCCGGGCCGCCTTTTTCCCCGATCTTTCAGGTGGCGGTAACTCGTGAAGGATCAGGTATTCATATTATTCAAAACAAGTCCTTTTTTTGTATCCTTGGTTTATCAAAAAATACTGAAAAGCTTGATATGAAGAATTATTCCTCTTCTAGCGGTATTTAAACATGATCCCCCAATTCTCAACCTTGTTAAATCGTCTATTATTTGATTGCATATGTACACGAATATCGGCGTTGTCGAGTTCTGGATTATGTTCGAATAGTGAGGTGGTCCCCGTTGTCTGGACAGGGATCACTCAAAGTTAAGGTGTGATCCTGCTATCCTATTCTAACATGTAGCTCTTTGATTATATTTCCGTGATTGTAACATGTGTACATTAACAATATC
>JAQULX010000387.1 GCA_028718465.1 Dehalococcoidales bacterium
GCTACCAGAATCCTCAGTGAAGTACGAGTTGAGTTCAGCGAGGCTTATGGAAAAGAGTGGACATCAAGCAAGGTTTTAAGGATCAGTACTGGCGGTCCGGCTTTAATAGCTGTTAAACCAAAAGCTGTTCGTACCATAGAAGATTTGAAAGGCTTGCAGATAAGAGTACCTATAAAGGATGGCTCTGAGATGCTTAAAGCCTTAGGTGGTATCCCAGTAGGTATGCCGTTGGCGGATCTTGCTGTTGGTCTAGAAAAGGGTACTGTAGATGGTGCTGCTATGCAGCGGTATTCATTGCAGGCTTATAAAGTTGCCGAATTAACAAAATACGTTACAGAGTTTCCTCTGTATGTTCCGCCTGATAATTTCACGGTAATGAACTGGGATTCCTATAATAAACTGCCTGCTGATCTACAGGAAGCTATTGATAGCACCATGGAGTGGTCTATTAACGACTACACCGAAGCCGTTGATAATGGTGATATCGAAGGTACTGCTTATGCCGAGGGACTGGGTGTGGAATTTATTACTCTTGAATCTGATGAGATGGCGAGATGGATGGAAACTGTAAAGCCTGTTCAGGAACAAATAGCTGCAGAAATGGAGGCCAAGGGCTATCCCGCTGTCGAATTGCTTCAGTTTTGTCGGGGGCGCATAGCCGAGTACATCAAATAAAAATCGTGTGGATCCATCAGAGTTATGACAGTTCCCCGGTTAAAAAATAGCCCGGTAAGCGAGTATACATTGGCACTGTTGAACTATGAATAACTTGCATTAAAGGGATCATCAATAATTTATGAATTGATACTATTTTCTTACAGGGAGAACTCCGATTGTCTCTTAAATCAAAGCTCGGCAAATGGATAAATAATGTAATTTTTTTTATAACGTCTATTACATTGCTGAGTATGATGGCCGTTGTTGTAGCCAACGTTATAGGCCGGGGCATTTTTTCATCGCCAATATGGGGAGCGGTTGAGGTTATCGGTCTGGTTGGAATCATTATGGTTTCCTTTGCGCTTGGCTATACCGAGCGGGAACAGGGACATATTACAGTCAGTATATTTGTTAGATGGCTTTCGAAGCGAGTTCAGTATATACTTTCCCTATTTGCACTTATTCTTGGCATGGGCATGCTTGTTTTCCTGATATGGGGAGGCATCGTTCAAGCATGGGAAGCAGCGACAAGATCAGGAAGCTACACTGTTGACCTTCATATAAATTATATCCCGTTTAAAATTATCTGGGTGGTAGGCTGTCTTATATTCTTCGGGTTCATTCTGTGCAATTTTCTTAAGATACTCTCAAAGGTTAAAAGAGAATGAGTCAATTTACTGCCGGGATAATCGGCATTATTGCTGTTATTGTGCTGCTTCTTTCTGGAATTCCTATAGGGTTCTCTATGATTCTAGTAGGATTTATTGGGTTATTGTATTTAGCCAATTTTTCAGCGGCACTTCATATTATAGGAACTATCCCTTATGAAATCATAGGTAAATATGATTATCTCGTACTCCCCCTCTTTTTATTGATGGGATCAATCTGCTTCAGTGCTGGGCTGGGAAAAAGCCTTTTCAAATTTGCAAACAGCCTGCTGGGGCGGCTACCTGGCGGTTTGGCAATAGCAACCATCGGAGCATGCGCTCTTTTTGCAGCTGTCAGTTCTTCAAGCATAGCCACGGCCGTTACCATAGGTACCACATCAATACCGGAGATGAAAAAATATAAATATGATAGTGCCATAAGTACTGGATGCCTCGCTGCAGGAGGTACCTTGGGCATTCTTATTCCTCCCAGTGGGATCCTTATCATTTATGGAATCATAACCGAAACTAGTATAGTGGACCTTTTCATCGCCGGCATAATCCCCGGGATAATCCTCACACTTTTATTTATGGCCTTGGTCTATATTCAATCCAGGATCAATCCTACTATGGCTCCTCCAGGCCCTCGTACGACTCTAATAGAAAAGTTGAAAGCAACCACTGAATGCATAGAGGTAATATTACTCATAATACTGGTAGTGGGAGGTCTTTATATTGGCTGGTTTACGCCGACTGAAGCTGGAGGAATTGCCGCTATAGGAAGTATCGTAGTATCCCTTGTGCGGAGACGGCTGAATTGGCATAGATTCAAAGAGGCACTCGGTGATACCATACGAACCACCGGCATGATCTTTATGATTATGATTGGTGCCTTTATTATGAATACATTCATCGCCCTGAGCGCTATCCCCCAGGAACTAGCTGACCTGGTAGCTGGTTTTGATCTGCCTTCAGTGATGGTAATAATACTTGTCGTATTCGTATACCTGATTCTTGGCTGTTTCATCGATACCATGTCGATGATTGTTCTTACTGTGCCTGTTTTTTCCCCCTTGGTGGTTTTAGGATTAGGTTATGATCCGGTATGGTTCGGGATAATTGTAGTCGTGGTAACAGAGATGGCTATGGTTACTCCGCCGATCGGCATCAATGTGTTTATTATTGCATCAATAGATAAAGATGTGCCCATGCAAGTTATTTTTCGAGGTATAATACCATTTGTGGCAGGCGAAATGGCCTTGGTGTTTCTACTTATTGCCTTTCCCCAAATCGTCATGTACTTATAAATTACATTAACCTGTGATAATAAATATAACGCTGACTCGGATTTTTGGATTTCATGATGTCTTTAATTCGATAAGGACTGTAACTTTAAGGTTTGCGATTTTTTAGATCGTAAATCTTTACAAGAAGCTAACTCGTAATTACCGGTTTCATTCGGATTAAATGAAGGTGCAAATTTCAATCCGTGAATTAGCTAGTTTTATATCTGGCAAACTAAGCTCTGGTTTGAGTTATTAGCAAACTGGGCAATCAATACTGATCTTGAATAATTTTTAATGCGTTTGCCCTGAGACCTGTACGTGTGTATTGACAGAATGAAAACCGGTGATTAAAATCTTATATATCGATTATCTTTCTCTTTTTATCAGTGCTTTTCGGGAAGAAAGGCGGGAGATGATGAGAAATGATAGTCCGGGATATGTCCCCCGAAATTCAGACATACGAAGGCTGGAACATCGGTGCTGTGTCCGTTAAGCGGGTGGTGCTTCTGCCTGATGACAGCTTGCGTTTTGATATCCGAAAGCACAATGGTGATCCCGATAAAACCGTCCGTGAGCTCTTGGATGGTCGCCGGGATACCCCTTCCGGAGTGGTAGTAACAGGACCGGAGGCCTCAACCACTTTTACTCTCCCCTATCTTCCCGAATCACTCTGCATTGAAGCTGCGCTAAAGCATCTGAAGTTGAATACCGACATGGTTCTTTCTCTGGGTGGGGAGACTTTCATTGTATATTGCATTTCCGATGGTATGGTGCGCAGCATGCTTTCAAGCAACCGCTGTGCTGCCGGAAGCGGAGAATTTCTCGTACAGCAGTTTGGCCGGATGAATCTGAGCCTTGAAGAAGGGATTCGAGTGGCTAAAGAAGGCAAACGAGTAAGTATGGCTTCACGCTGCTCTGTACACTGTAAGTCCGATGCTACTCACAAACTTAATAAGGGGGAATGTAGTCCGGCCGATATCGCCTTCTCACTCATTGCTGAACTGGCAGGGAAAATTGCCCGGCTGGCGATATCAGCCAATTGGCCGCGGCAGAATATACTTCTGGCAGGAGGGCTGACCCTCAATGAAGTGCTTGTTTCTGAATTGCGCGCCCTGCTTCCCGAGACAAATATGGGAACTTTGCCCGAGAGTGCTTATTTCGAGTCCTTCGGTGCGGCGGTTGCGGCGAGGGAGAAGGGACCGCAAAAGCTGGCAGTGCCTGACGACTGGCTTGGACAGAAGGCCGCTCTGAGTTTC
>JAQULX010000388.1 GCA_028718465.1 Dehalococcoidales bacterium
ATATAGAATTGAAAGTACATGTGAGCTTCAAGCTCGGTATACTACCATATAGGATTAGGGATTCATATAAGATTGAGTGGGGTTCATTGGTAAGTTACCCCACTTTTGAAGATCACCCTATTCTGAACTGTTGGAACACGCGGGATGGTCACTATATTTACAAATTGGTCTAGACTAAAGCATATGTAGCCTAGCATAAGAGCAAGCTAGTTTCGCCTCAAACGGGAAGAGAAAATTGGGAAAAATCAATAAGCTGCCGATGTTCGAAAGACCAGAGGCACGAGATGCATATGCGGTTATTCGCGGCTTCGTTTACCAGGTAGAACGTACCATATTGGCGTGGCTTAATCTCGATGAGGAAACTGTTCTCTTCTGCGAATGTGGAGAAGATATTGATTACGTACGCCAATTAATAGATCAAGACTCAGAGGGATCAGCCGAAGAGCGTCTATTAGAACAAATTAAATATCGTCAAGGAAATGCTCTATCATTACGGTCAAAAGAAGTATTAGAAGCGATAGCCAATTATTTTCTCCATAAGAAAAGGAATCCTAATCACCAACTAAGAATGAGGTTTTTTACCAATGCAAGGTCGGTAAAGGAAAAAGGAATACCGTTTCCTAGAGGATTAAGTGGGTTAGAAGCTTGGGAGCAAGTTCGTACAGATAACTATAATTCTACTGAAACCCAGATAGCAATCGCATACATTCGGAGAGTTATTACTGAGTCCGTATCTGTGGTACCTCCCGATCGTACGCACTCTTTTATTGATTTCTTATCTTCAGCCGATGAACACACATTTATTAATGAGCTAATCGTTCCAATTGAATGGGCAATGGGCAATGAGAATTCCCAAGAGATGCAGTCTCTGGTAAAAGCTAAGATCATAGAGCTTGAATATGCTAAAGAATTGCCTGAAGCCAACGAAGTATTCAATCGTCTTTTCGTACGCGTCTTCCGCCTTCTAAGTTCGCCAGATGACAAGCAACTGGATAAGAAAAGTCTTTTAGAAATAATTGAGAAAGGTATACTTGTTGCTGCCGATAGAGAATTATTAAAGGGAATCTGGGCTCTTTTAAGGATAAGCACAGAAAGAATCCAAGCAATATCATCCGAGGTTGCTTCACTTCGTGTTGGTCAACAAAATTTAGCAGCGCAAGTGACTTCTGGCTTTAGAGAAATCATGAAATTTGTTGCCCCACCTGAGACAACTGGCTCACCAAAAGTAACTGCATTAACACGGCCCACTCTTGATGATCCCCCTCCATTACCTATGACCCTTGCTCCTCGTGAAGGATTAGTCGTTTCAATTCTCAAAATGTTGAAGGATTTATCATGGGTGGCCCTTACAGCGTCCACAGGAATGGGCAAAACACAGTTAGCAAGAATATTGTTAGACTGTTGGCCTTACAATAAATTCTGGATTTCCCTAAGAAATGTCGAGGAAAGAACAAATCAGCACATCACTGAGCAGCTATTATGCATTCATTCCGGCTTATCAGGAGGCTGGCAGCTCTGGGACAGATATCAAGGCGGTAATATTCCTATTCAGGAGATCGATGAAATTGTGGCTGCTTCCATCGGTGCAAATTCATTGTTAGTTATAGATAATCTACCGGATCTCTTACAGGTTGGATCTTTTCCTCAGCAATTGGCCATATTAGGCCTTGAATTGCATAAGGTTGGAGGAAAAGTGATAACCACGAGCCAACATAAATTGCCACAAGAACTGATTAATACACTTGGCTCAAATTTGTCTTTATTTGATGTTCCCTCCATGGATGAGGGTGATATCAAAATATTACTGGTGGGTTTAGGAGCGCCAACTGGCCTACAAAAGGATAGCGTATATAGTTTTATTTTAGGTGTGACAAAAGGACACCCAGTTTTAGTCTTGGCTACTGTTCGTTGGTTAAATATTAATGGTTGGAGCATCGACAATTTTAACGCCTTACTATCTGGGGAGCCGATGCAAGAAGCTATGCATGAGACGAGTAAATTAACAAGGCAGCTAATTAATGATGTTTCAACAAGGGAGATGTTAGATCGCTTGTCTATTGTAAGAGTTCCCTTTGACTCTAGTATGGCTTCGGTAGTAGGGAAAACTGAGCCAGCAATAGAAAGGCCAAAAGAACATTTTGATGGACTGGTAGGCCCTTGGATTCAACCTTTGGCGAAATCGCAATTTGAAATTTCTCCTCTTCTCCAAGACTTATGGCAGTTATATCTTGAACCTGATTTGCAGAAACGATTGCACTTCGATATTGGACACGAATACCTTAAGAAGAAGGCCATTAATGCTAACGATGCTTTACAGGTATTTATACATCTAAACTTCGCAGAAGATTGGAAGAACCTTGTTACCTTTTTAATTCAATTCATGCTACAGATAGAGACACCAGAGCATGCAAAGTACTTTGATTGGGTGCGATGGTTTTTCTCTCCAGGGAAAGAATGGCCAGTTGATATCCCTCTCAGTATGAGAATCTTTATACGTGCCTTACAAGTACGAATACTAATCATGAGCGGTCAAGATTATGAAGGTTATGATACAGACTTAGAGCAGCTTATTTCCACAGCTAGTGATGAAGACATGTTGGCAGTAGCTGCTGCTCGGTTTCATACAGGCGCTGTATTGGAGCAGGCCTCACCTGCTCTAACCGCAAAGAGGTCTATAGAAGCAGCGCGCGCATGGCATCTAGTAGAAAACAAAATTCCACGTGAAACCCCTCCGGTTGCTCCCGAAATGCTGTTCTGGGGTGCGAGCTCAAAATTAAAAGAACCGAAGCAATTTAGATCTATAATTGAAGTAATTAAGGAAATGTCTGAGGAGGAGCGAAAAGTCATATTCAGTTCAGACATTGGTCCGGAAATGTCCCTGTTCTTTGCGGATTCGTGCTATGCAATTGAGGCAACTAAAGAACAGGCTACTCAAAATTGGGCGGAAGTGTTAGCTATTCTAGAGGAACTCCAAGGAATCGGAAAACTTCCAGGTGTAGAACCTCTTTATGCAGCTGCTGTGCGTGCTCGTGCTATCGTACAAGCAGACTTTATGGAAAATGTGGACGAAGCTTTGAGGATTTTGTCAGAAGTTCAACCTAGGCTTAGCAGAAGCTCCTATTTTATTTTACTCGCCACAAAGTCTTCAATTTTACTGACGAAGAAACGTTTGGAAGAGGCTTTCAACAACTTTCATGAGGCCCTAAGCTATAAGGATGGTAGTATATATAGGCTTTTGTATTTTGATACTCTTAGACGTGGTATGATAGCTGCCACTCAAACAAGTCACTTTGAACATGCGAAAGTATGGTGTAAGAGTGCTCTCAATATACTACATAAAGAAGAAACGGGGAGAATTGCAGCCGGTAGTGGATATCAATTTGATTATCTTGAATTGATTGGGGAATTAGCTTGGACACTTTGGATTAGTGGTTACCCCATGAAATCATGTGCGGCTATGTATGCGATTGTGCAACAGCTTGTTAAGGATAATGATGTTGATAGTCCACGTTATAAAGAGACGTTCCTTAAAACAGGACATGTTCTAGGTTGGTTAGCCAGTGTTTCTCTTAAAGGAGAACCACCCTCAATAACTGTTGGGGGAGAGAAATATATGACTCCCTACCCAAGCTTATTTTGTAGTCCATCCCCAAAGTTAGCAGAATTACCATATGTCTCTGGGAAGAATTCATTTCTTCTCTCACAAATAGCGATGATGGCAGCTGGAGTGGGCCAGCAATATGGTCTTTATAGGCCGCAAAATGCACCAGGTTGCCGTTTAGCTTGAATGTAGGCATCTGGTAGCTGATGGCTTCTACAGCTTCAGGGGCCGCTTTCCGGATGG
>JAQULX010000389.1 GCA_028718465.1 Dehalococcoidales bacterium
GACATGCTTGTTTCGAGGCTGAAGCAAAAGTACAAACACTGCGAGGCAAACAGCTCGACGTTATACTGTCGATAGTATTCCCGGATTTTACATCTTCATTAAGCCGTGTTCTTGTGAGCATGATAGATATCACTGAGCGCAAGCGGATAGAAGAAAAATTAAAGGAATCAGAGAACCTGTATTCAACAATGGCTAATAGCTCACCTATTGGCGTGTTTATCATCCAGGACGGTAAGTTTGTGTTTGTAAACCGGCAGTTCTGCAAGATGAGTGGTTATGCAAAAAATAAGCTTATTGGTTTAGAATCCCTGTCTTTAGTTCATACGGAAGACAGGGATATGGTTAGAGAAAATGCCATAAAAATGCTAAAAGGCCAGGCAATCGATAGTTATGAATACCGATTCATAAGCAAAAATGGAAAAATCCGTATAATCCTGGAGACAATCGCCTCTATTCGATACCAGGGAAAACGGGCATGTCTCGGTAATTACATGGATATATCCGAGCGTAAGCAGGCACAAGAGATGCAGGAAAGGCTTAGTCAGCAGCTTCAAGCAAAAGTCAGCGAGCTTGAGACATTTAGCTACGGTATCGCTCATGACCTGAGAAGCCCACTGGTAAGCATTGAAGGTTTCAGCCGTGAACTCCGAACCGACATACAAAACAGGGAGACGGAGAGAGTACAGGAGGATATACGCCTACTCGAGTCCGGGGTTAGTAAAATGAATGATTTCTTGAGTAGAACCCTGGAATATTCCCGTTCCGGACAACTGATAAAGCGAACCAATAATGTTTCTTTTGGCAAAATTGTCAACGAAGTGATTGCAGGGTTTGGTGACAAGATAAGCTCAATCGGAGCCACCGTTTCTACCGCCAGGACATTTCCCAGGGTTTGCGCGGACAGGATGAGGATAGTACAGGTGATGACTAACCTTATCCAGAACAGCATTAAATATCGTGATAAAACCAGGCCACTGGAGATTGAGATAGGGTATCGGCTCTCAAAGGGTGAAACCATATTCTTTGTGAGTGACAACGGTATCGGTATTAGTGACAGTGAGAAAGAGAAGCTCTTCACACTGTTTTACAGGGGAATCGCAGAAGCTGAGGGGAGCGGTATCGGCCTGGCGATTGTGAAGAAAATTATTGAAGCACATGAGGGAAGGTTATGGGTAGAAAGCCAGTTAGGGCAAGGAACTACCATATGCTTTGTATTGTCTCAAAAGAGCGAAAGGAACAAGGGGGATAACAATGGGAAAGACTAAGGTTCTTCTGGCCGATAGCTCAACATTCACGCGTATTATCCTGGCCAATGCGCTGGAAACGCTCGGATTTGAGGTTATTGCCATTGCTAAAAACGGTATAGAGGCCCTGGAAAAATTCGCTCAGTATAGTCCTGATATTGCCTTGATCGATCTGAAACTTGATGGAATGAATGGTATCGACGTTGTACGCGCATTGACAAAGGATAATCCTTCAACGGCGGTTGCCTTACTGATGCCGGAGGATGTTGATGACCCTGACATAATCGTTGAAGCTGTCAGGGCCGGGGCCAAGTCTTATATCAAGAAACCTACTTCAGGTGAAGAGATGAAAGAACGCCTGAACAAACTACTGAGAAGGAGGGAGGAATAATGATTGAAAAGAGAAAGATAAACATATTGCTGGTAGAGGACACCGAGGAGCATGTCGTGCTTATGAAGCGCTCCCTGGAGAGAGGGAAGCTGAAATCTCGACTATCTGTGGTTAGAGACGGCCAGGCGGCACTGGATTTCCTGCATCACCAGGACGTTTATGCTGATGGAGAGGCTAATCCTGTACCGGATCTAATCCTGCTTGACCTGAAGCTCCCGAAGGTTAGCGGACTGGAGGTACTGCAACACATAAGGGGCGATGAAAAACTGAGAAAAATCCCGGTAGTGATACTTACCGCTTCGAGTGAAGGAGAAGACATAATCAGGAGCTACCAGGGGGGAGCCGAGAGTTACCTGACAAAGTCGGTTCTGTTTCTGAACGAAGGGGCGGATGCAGCATCGATACTGGATACTTTGACGACTATGGCAGGTGTATGAGACGGCACCAGGGATGGTGAGCATGAGACTATCTGGTGCTATAACCGGCAGGAGGTGGCAGCCCATGTTTGAATAGCCAGCGATAATGGGTAAGAAAAACTATAAAAGTCAAATAGGAAAAAGAGGTGGACAAATGAAATACATCAAGGAATTTTTAAAAGACACGAGAGGTGTGTCGCCGGTAATCGGGGTAATATTGATGGTTGCTATAACCGTAGTGATGGGGGCCGTAGTCGCCGGTTTCGCCTATGGATACCTCGGGAATACGACTAAGACGCCTAATATTGCGCTGTCGGTGATTGATGACCCTACAGACCAGACCTCGGTGCTGGTGAAGCACAGCGGCGGTGAAGCCATAGGGGCCAGCGAATGGAAGGCCTCGCTAACAGCGGGTAAAGAGAGTTCCGCAGACTTCACGTTACAGGGGCAACTGGGGAGTAATGCCATTTCGACCGGCACGACTTTGGATGTAGGGAATCAAACAGTCACGGCTAATACTTCCATTACCACGGGGTGGTATCACTTTGTTGCTGTACATGTTGGTAGTGACGCGATTCTGCTTGATACCAATGTGCTGGTACGCTAGATACAGGGACAAATATGGTATTCCGAAGCTGGTGCAAAACTTGTTTTCAGGAAGGCACCAGCTTCGGAATTACACACGGCATGGTGCGCCGGGTACGGTTATCGGGGTATCCCGGGCATATTCCACAATTGTCAGGTTGGACAGGTGTCTTTTTAAGCTTCAAGTAAAAGATTAGAGCTAGTGCAATGGTCAGGAAATTTAATACAGCTACAGAGGATATCGCTGAGCCAGGGCTGATGCCGGAGATAGACGGGGAGGACTTCCTTGAGGTGTATCCGGTGAATGAACCCTATGCATACATTGGCATTCAAGCGAGCCAACCTCATACCTATCAAGTATGCGAGGTCAGCCTGACCATGGGTGAGGAAGAACTGCTAAAGGAAATAAGGCTGTGGCTCTACGAGGTAATCAATCTGGATTTTGCCTCGTTGGACAAGCCTGAGGACTTTTTGCGGCAAAAGGTTAAAGAAATAACAAAAGAATTCGGCATCCGCCTGACCTCTGCGAGCATGGAAAGGATAATGTACTATGTGGCGAGAGATCTGATAGGTTATGGCAGGCTTGATCCGATACTGAGAGACAAGAGAGCCGAAGATATATCGGCTGACGGCGCCGGGATTCCGGTATTTGTCTATCATCAAAAATACGGTTCTTTAGAGACCAATGTCACCTTTACCCATGAAGAACTGGATTCCATTATCTACAAGCTGGCGCAGAGGTCAGGCAGGCATATCTCAATGGCCAGGCCTTTACTGGATGCCTCGTTGCCCAATCATGACCGGCTGCAACTGAGTATAGGAAGCCAGGTTACTACCAGAGGCTCCACTTTTACTATTAGAAAATTCAGGGAGACACCCTTCACTCCAATAGACCTGATAAACCTCGGAACAATTTCAGTAGAGATGGCGGCTTATTTATGGATGGCGGTAGAAAACGGGTTTAACATTCTTATTGCCGGCGGCACGGCATCAGGGAAGACCACCTTCCTTAACACTATTTCCATGTTCATACCGCCCAGTTGCAAAGTAGTAAGCATTGAGGATACCAGGGAAATAAACCTTGCTCACCAGAACTGGATACCCTCTGTTACCAGGGAAACTGAAGAGCGTGGCTCAATCGAAATGTTTGACCTGCTCCGTACTGCACTCAGGCAGCGGCCTGAGTATCTG
>JAQULX010000390.1 GCA_028718465.1 Dehalococcoidales bacterium
TAGTGGCGGGGCTTTCATTTTCTGGGACGATACCCCGTATCACTATAGCACTGGCTTATATGCTAATCATGTGGATGCCGCAGGTAACTACCTTTGGGGGGTAGAGGGCAAACAAATAGCTACAGGCAAGGTTCATCCGCCCCAGGCTATCAGTGATAATGCCGACGGAGTCATCGTCGCCTGGGAAGATACAAACGGTCTCTATATTCAGAAACTGGACTCCGATGGTAATCCTGTTTGGACGTGGGAAGAAGCTCGCCCGGAATTATCCTTACGTGGCATGACCGGCGATGGAGCAGGAGGGACTATCCTGCTCTGGCAAGATAGAAACGAGCAGGTCTATGCCCAGAGGATTAATGCTGAGGGTATAGGCCTCTGGGGGGAAACCGGTACTTTTATCGGTAAAATCCAATTTGCCTATATGGGTATGCCGCTGGCTGGCGACGGTGCTGGGGGTGCCATAGTAGCATGGCAATATGCGCCCAATCGTAAGGGAATTCTTGCCCAGAGGCTGAGCCCGGACGGAAAGATATTATGGGCTGAAGGCGGAGTTGCTGTAACTTCCCGGACAAATGAAACAGAAAGGCCTCAACTTATCATTGACGGTAAAGGCAACTTTATCGTGACCTGGGTAGATGTATCCTGGAGTGAAGGATTTCAAAAAAAGGCCTACCTTCAAAAGCTGGATGCTGATGGGAGCAGGCTGTGGGGTGAACAAGGAATCCTGGTCGACGATAGCCCGGCGATGCAATCCGACCCGAAGCTAACCGCCGATGGTTCGGGAGGATGTATCGTAGCCTGGCTGAAGACCCAGTCCTCTAACATTGGAACAAGTAGTGTATTTGTCCAACGAATCAATGCTGATGGCCAACTCCAGTGGCAAGAAGGCGGAGTGCCGGTATCAAACGATTCTCAAATTTCGACCAGTCCCGAATTGGGGCTTGTCTATGTTACAGGTGATGGCAAAGGAGGTAGTACCGTAATCTGGGTTGCCGGTAGATACACAGGCGGTGGTAGCCACAAAAGACAGGTCTACGCTCAGAAGCTGAATCCTGAAGGGCATCGTCTATGGGCAAAAGACGGGATAAAGGTCTATCAAAATGCGCCCTTCCAGGCTATTGGCTATTCCAACGTCACAAAAGGTGGGAGTGGCGAATTTCTCATTAGTTCGAGAGTCAGCGGGGGTAGCTCGATAAGCAGCACTGACTCAGTGTATGCTCAAAAAATTAGTGCAGAAGGTAGCCGCCTGTGGAGAGAGAGCGGCATGGCAATCCAAGTGAAGCCTTCCTCGCCGGTTCTGCCAATTATAGCTATCGGAGTTACTCTGATTACTGCTCTCATTTTAATCGGTGTATTTCGCCGCAACCGTCTTGCTAGAATATTAACTGCCATTGCCCCGGTGCTCATTGGTGTAACCGCTCTTTTCAGCATTCTGCTGCTGACCGGCATGTTCGTTTATACTTACCCATGGGCTTACGTCCTCAGAACGCCAATAAACCAGGTGGCGGCGGCTATTATCCCTATTGCAGGACTGAGTATCCCAGCAATTGGAATATGGGGAAAAGCAGTTACCAAATGGATTTTGGTTCCTGTTTTAGTCTTTTGCATACTGATTGCCGCTATTGCCGGATTAACAATAATCTTCTAGACAGGAACTTATTTAGGTGTATGCTGATTTAGCTGGAGAAAAGAGAAAGTAACTTATTAGAGGTTAAGTAATGAAAAAATCATATTTTATCATTATTGCCATTTTCGTCACCTTTTGTTTATCGTTGGAAATGCTATCCTGCTCGTTTGGAGGAGCTAATGTTCCGCAAGCCCAAGGACCAGATGTGCCGCCTAACATCGATACAGTGCAACCACCTCAAGATGTATCAATCCTTGAGAGAGCCATTATCAGCGTACATTTCGACTTACTAGCCGGACAAGGAATGTCGCCGGACCCAGAAGTATCGGATGTCTCGCTTTTCCTGGATGGTGAAAGGATTGTCGATACGGTCTGGACTGTGGAAGGCCAGCCGCCGTCTGAGGGCTCTATTAAAGCCGATACCGAGCCAGGAAAAGTTTACCCATTAAATCCCGGCAAGCGTACTTTTGAGGTTCGTTATAAAGACCTGGCGGACAAACAGTGGTCTTTTTCATGGGATGTTACCGTTCAGGAAATGCCAACTTCTACTATTAAGTAAAATAGAATAACGGAGATAGATGATACGGTTAACTTGTACGGGGCAGTGGGATAAATTGGGGGGTTGCTTTTTAGTTTAACCAAACTCAGACCTGGCATGAGAAAGGAGGTCTTCGTGTCCCGAACTAAATTAGCAAGAATTATTATACATTCATTTCTTATCGTAACAATTGCATACTTGTTGGTTGCTGTTGCTTTAGTCCTCTATTTTATTGCTCAGACCGGCTGGAGCAGGCTAGATAATGACATTTTTATTTCCTTAATCAGCGGACTGACGCTAGGGCTATCCGAGTTAACCTGGTGGGGTAACTTATGGTACCTGGCGGTTATGGTACCCTGGTTAGGCTCACTCTTGCTTATGGTCCTCCTATCATCAAGGTTCAATAATAAGGCCAAGCAAAGTCGTCTTTTTTCTGGGCTTGCTGTGTTTGCTTACTATTTCGTTATGTGGCTGATTCTTATCGGACAAGCCATACTCCAGGGTGGGGGTGATGCAAACTATTTTGCACTTGTTCTCTGGCTTGTTGCTGGGTTTGCACTAGGATATATCTCGGCGATGATCGGAGAAAAATTTCCGCCCAAGTTAATCTATTAAAATGAGTCCAAGATAAGACTTAGACTAATAATTGTTAGCAGATATAAAAGGTCTTTAATAAATCGTTCATAATATAATACTTTTGTTGTTTTTTCGTATATGTTATTAAAAGCAACTTGAGAGGGAATAGTATGCCTGAAAGTAAGGCTAAGGTAACTTTTAAGTAATAAACTCGTTCTAAATAATAGAAAAACCGGAGGCAGTATGATGAAAAGCCGTATAAACATGCTAGTTCTGCTGGTAAGCATATTATTAACTTTAACAGTAGTTCTACCGGGATGTGCTAGCGAAAATTCAGCCCAGGTTAGCAGCCTGCCTGCTTCTCCACCTACTCTTACTCCAGCAGAAGAAGCGCCTGATGATATTGTTTATCCGCCCGGTGGACCAGCTTATCGAGCTAACGTACATCAAGCCGGGGTTCCTGACAAATGGCCATCAATTCAGAGTAAAGACGTTACTCTGAATGGTTCTTTTGGAACAGCCCAAGTTAGCTACCGTGACTATATCGAAACTAAAGCGGGACAGACAATTAATAACATCTTTTCTGCTTATCTGCCAGATGCACAACCAATTGATGGCACTAAAGCTATTGAATTAAGCCTTGAGGCTATTGATGCGCCAAAAGGAATTACTTTATCTCAGAGCGGTAATGTCCATCTCTCAGACCCGGCAAGGCGAACTAAAACCGTTCTAAAGATAGTAATTGCATCCCAAGTTACCCAGGGTGAGTATAAATTTAACATTGATATGGAAATAGACGGTGAAGATTATGACTCCATTCCCTGCACGATAAAAGTAATTGAATAATCACATGGCATAATAAGATAAATCTTGAAGCATACTTAGATACTGGGTGAATATGTCTTATATAATGCTGAGGAGGCTGAAGGATAAATCCGGATGTATAAATTTTGGACTTTAGACAAAATCGGTTCTAAAGCTTTACAAAAAGAAAGAACTGCATAAAACTGATATTATTGTGACCAGCAATAATGCAAATCAGTTTTTGCAGTTCCGATCACAATTATATCATGAG
>JAQULX010000391.1 GCA_028718465.1 Dehalococcoidales bacterium
AAAAAACCCAATCCGATCACTTTCTCTCCGGAATTTACCCGAACGCTGGGGTACGGGGCAGAAATGATACGGGCTTACAGGCGGGAGGAGCCGAAAGGAGAGTACAGGCGGATGCTGGACCTCTGCGGTAATCTTAGGAAGATGCTGGAACGGGAGTTCAGGCCTGGACTTAAGATAACGCAGGTTGGACAAAAAATCGAAAAAATGATCGTTGACCGGGGCTATGAGTGCGATAAGCTGGGACACGGGCTGGGGCTCTCTTATGGAGACGCGCCTTACCTCACTCGCAGCCCGGATGAAAGAGACTATATGGACTGGACAGTGCAGACCGGAGAAGTTTATGCGGTCCATCCTATGGTCCGGGGCAGAGGTGGCAAACCGCCTTTCGTCATGATCGGGGATATGTATTTTATCGGGAAAGACGGCACCCGCCGGATGACCACTACCCTGTCCGGGCTGCCGGAAATGATACCGCAGTAATCTTTAAAGTTTTTCCCCCTTGAGGATAAGGAGCCTGACCCATGATAAACTCCTGATGCGGGGTCAGGTGAGAACTTTAAACCATCGCAGGTCTCAGGTAGCATCCTGCTCATCAAATGGCGGTTCGGATGACGACTCCGGGGATTCCGGATAGAGATTGTATTCCAGATTTTCCATGAACTCGTCGCATACCATCCGGCCGTGTTCGGTTTTCCGGTCCAGCTCGGTAAGGTCCAGGTCCGGATTATCGTGCGACAACCATTCCCGGAGTTGAGTTTCATCCTCGGCCACCGGGGAGAAGGCAACATTCCCCCACGGCCCCTCCACCCTTTCAAACCAGCCGCTTTTCGTCCATATAAAAATGCGCCCGTTCTCCGGGTCGTCCGGATTGGTGCTGAACGCTCTTGGACTCTCTCCGGCAAAGACTTCTCTTGCAAGGCGGTCCATTCCTTCCTGGCTCATCTTCAACCTCCCCAAGGCATTTGCATTAATGCTGATAATATCATTATATTGGATACCTGCCGTCAAGATAGAGGACGATGCCGTTCAGCTAAGGCGGAAGGAAACGTTAGACGGCCTAGTTGACAATCGCAGTAGATTGTGATAGATTATTAATTGAAGCCACATCGTACACCCGAATATGCTTCTGGAGGTGCCAATGGGGCTAATTAAATTATTTGGAGTTCGCCAAATTGACAGGTAACGCCCTGCGCAAAAGCAGGGCGGGCAGCAACTCGAACTCGGCTCGGGTTAGAATTTGAGGCCGGTCTTATAAAAGAGGCCCAATCAAAGGAGTGATACACTCCAGGAGCTGGGTTCGAGGATTGAAAATCTAAATAACAGCGTGCGGGAGGCATTAAAAATGCCTCCCGCTTTATATTTAGCAGCCGGCCTTTCCGGAATGTTCGGTTCAATCGGCAGCGGTGATCTTCCTCATCCGGATACTTCTGATCCAGAGGATAGTCAGGGCGAGAAATGACCGGCAGACCTCCGACTATAAATTTGATTCCAGAGTTTGGTAAGTAGTAAAATAAGATGATATATAAATATAATTTACAGCTCTGTATAATATCTGTACGCCAGGTCAAAACAGCTCCTGTTACAGGCTAAGGGAGGATAAATGGTTAATCCAAAATCCACCTCATTCTCCAATCCGGTAACCTCAAAACAAATAGAAGAGATTAGCGGAGAAAATATCGCGACCTGCTACCAGTGTGAAAAGTGTACCAACGGCTGTCCTCTCTCCTTCGCTATGGATATCTTTCCCCACCGGGTAATACATTCCATCCACCTTGGACTGACTGACGATGTCATCAACAGCGATACGATCTGGGTCTGCGCTTCCTGCCAGACCTGCACTACCCGCTGCCCGAATGGTATAGATATCGCTCATGTAATGGATACCCTCAGGCAGCTGTCCGCTGCCAGGGGAGTGAAACCATCGCAAAAACAGGCCCCGGTTTTTCACAGAGCTTTTCTTTCCAATGTTAAAAGATTCGGCAAGATGCATGAAATGAGCATGGCCCTCGACTACACTCTGAGAAGCGAGGGTCTAAAAGGATTGAGTAAACAGGCCAGGCTGGGAATGACTATGTTACGCAAGCGAAAGATGAAGCTTGTTCCCGGTCGATTGAGCGCCGGTAAAGAAGTGAAAGAGATCTTCCGGAACTCGGAGGAAAGATAATGGTTACGAAAATCTCATACTATCCGGGTTGTTCCCTTGAAGGCACAGCCCTGGAATATAATGATTCCCTGACAGCCATAGCCGGAGCGATGGGTCTGGAGATAGAGGAACTGCCGGACTGGACATGCTGCGGCTCGTCCTCTGCCCATGTCACCAGCGACAGCCTGGCGGTATCTCTGGCCGGGAGGAACCTCATTATAGCCGATAGAATCGGGCTGGACCTTCTGGTACCCTGCGCAGCCTGTTTTCAAAGATTGAAAGCCGCCGATAAAAAGTTAAAGGCCGGGGAATCCGTTGCCGGCATCTCTCATAACTACTCCGGCCGTTTTCGCATCCAGCACAGCGCCGACCTCTTCCGGGAGCACCTGGACGAGAAGTCCCTCAAGGAGAAAGTAAAAAAACCATTGAAGGGGTTGAGCCCGGTCTGTTATTACGGATGCCTGACCGCTCGGCCGCCCGGTGTTACCGATGCGAAAAACACCGAAGATCCGCAGTCCATGGATGAGATCCTGAGCTTTCTGGGAGCGGATGTTAAAAACTGGTCCTACAAGACCGACTGCTGCGGCGGAAATTTGATGCTCACACATCCCGACCTGGCAAAGCGTCTGGTGAAAAAATTGTTTGACATGGCGCTCGAGGCCGGCGCCGATTCAATCGTGGTCGGCTGCCCAATGTGCCATTCTAATCTGGATACCCGGCAAACGGAGATCCGGCAGGACAACGGACTGCCGTACAATTTACCCGTTTATTATTTTACAGAACTGATGGGGCTGTCGTTAGGCGACCCGAATGCGGAGAAATGGCTGGATAAGCACTTAACAGAAGCAAAAGACCTGCTTAAGCAGAGGGGCTTACTTTAAGAGGAATTGTCATGAGTGAACAGGTGAAAAAGAAGATCGGCGCAGTGATGGTAGTGGGGGGCGGCATCACCGGAATGCAGTCAGCCCTGGATCTGGCCAATTCCGGTTTTAAGGTCTACCTGGTAGAGAAGACTACCTCCATCGGGGGAAGGATGGCGCAGCTTGACAAGACTTTTCCCACTAATGACTGCTCAATGTGCATGATATCCCCCAGATTGATCGAGGTCGCCAAGCACCGCAATATCGAGATTATTACCAATGCCGAATTGAAATCCCTGGAGGGCGAAGCGGGCAATTTTAAAGCCCGGATATTCAAGAAGCCGCGCTATATAGATATTGAAAAATGCAGCGGGTGCGGCGACTGCGTGCAGGCCTGTCCGGTTGATCTGAAGAATGAATTCGAGCAGGGGCTCAACGAGCGCAAAGCCACTTATAAGAGATATCCCCAGGCAATACCAGGCTCGTTTGCTATCACCAAGGAAGCCCGGCCACCCTGCAAACTAACCTGCCCCGCCGGTTGCAACGGGCAGGGCTATATCGCCCTTTGTTCCAAAGGAAAATATCTGGAAGCCTTTAATCATATTAAGCAATGGATACCTTTGCCGGCTTCAGTCGGCCGGATTTGTCATCATCCCTGCGAGCAGCAGTGTAACCGGGGTGAAATAGACGACCCGCTGGGCATTGCGCCCCTGAAGGCTTTCATTGCCGACACGGTCCGACAAAAGAGGCGCGAAGGCCTCCTGCCTCCTGACGATGAGCCGCAGATTGACTCCCACAAACCCAGGGT
>JAQULX010000392.1 GCA_028718465.1 Dehalococcoidales bacterium
GGGAATGTCATGCTTACGACGGTTAAATTGCCTGACGAGCCGGTGGTAAAAGCCATGGTGTAGGTTACGGCAGTTGCCCCGGCGGTGTCGTCACCCGGGGTGGCGGTTATAGGGGTCAAATCGGCCGCGCTTGCCGGCAATGCCGTCATCAGGCCCATGCTGAGCACCAGCACCAGGGCCAAAGTTAACCTGAGCATTTTCCTTTTCATGTTATTTGTAGACCTCCTTATTATCTATAGGTTTCAAAGGTAACCTTTTTAATATAGTTGTCAGTCGTATATATATCACCTCCCTTCGTTAAACGTTAGCTATCTACACCCCTGAACATTTCTCACCTCTCTTTACAACTTGACTCCCCCCACCACCATCCAGTTCAGGCTACTTGAATTCCGCACAACCCTTATTATGTAATGTCATAACGAACACAAACTTATGCCATCAGCCGCACTAAGAACCCTAAAAAAGCTGTTCTTTCAAGTTCCCTCTAGCCATGTAAAGCTGATACCTGCCGCACCGGCCGTACTTACCACGGCAGTATTCCTCTTTAATCTTTTCTTTCAGAAAGGCCATTTTCTCCAGACCAAGTATTTCATCGGATTGCGATATCTCCTCCGGATTATCCTTAAATAATGGACACACAGATATCAATTCGCACTCAGGCATATCAGCCATATATAACAATTCCTCCAACATAAGTTGTATAAGTTGGGTTGATTACCCTGCCTTTATTTGGGTTTATGAGTAGCTGTATATCACCTGATGCATATATATCATGCGAGAGTCTAAAGTTACCCTCTCCCTTTCGGGTTCAATCAGGTCTTCATCCAGCTCCGGGTGCTTTTCTTCGATGCAATCACTAAACTCCGGCATTTCTATATCCCGGTCAAGATTCTGAAGGAAAAGCATAAGGGCAACCGCAACCGCTGATTCAAGTGCCCCGGTAAATGTCTCCCCACCCCTCCAGCGGCCTCCTTTCTCGGTCACAGTTTCAATGAACTTGCCATATAAATCCTCTGATAGCTTCACAGTCAAATTTTTTGTTGCCATCTTTCTAACCTCGATACAAGAAAAGGCGGCGGAAAGGCGGGACAGGTTCAATCCCACCGGTTACAAAACCGACAGGAGTGGGGAGAAAAGGGACTGCAACTGCCATTAATCACTTTCTTCAACTCCCGCTCCCCTGAAAAGCCTCCTGAGTTGCCGGCGGGCGAGGCGAACAGGCTGACTGCCCTTACTCTCCCAACGTTGGACTGTAGAGGGACTGACGCCCATTTCTCTTGCCATATCCACTTGTGACCACCCCCTCCTTATCCGCAGCTCCCTGACCTTTTCCTTAAATTCTTTCATTACGCCCGTTACTCCCGCTCCTCAGGGCAACACCCCGCTGGCTTACTGGACGTAACCATTCATGTTCCTCTATTGCCTCCACCTTTCTCCCTTTCAACTTTCTCGACAACTTGAGATGTATCATTGTTATAATCAGATCCAGATACCCTCTCCAGCATTGAGGCTCGTAGTAGCACTTGCGCGGATATCTGGTATTTTTCCAATAGTGCTCGCATTCCTCATAAAGACAGAACCTCATTTTCTATATTACATTCCCTCTTTAATCACATATTTTATTCAAGATTTAAAAATGTTATAATTAAAAGTAGACAACCTAGCAGCATCAGGCTGTTTAAACGTGGCGCGTTTAATATTGCTGGTGCATAATACAACCAAGACGGGCTTGGTGTGCCTTCCGCTGCTAGGTGCCCGCATTGTGGATATCGAGTTGGCTTATCAAAGTAACTTATACTCATCTACATATAAAACTGCTGGCAGATACCACCCCCGGACATTCCTTGCCCACGTATCGCCTGCTATGCTAACAGAAACTCTCACCAGCCTCAGTGTATATGTCTTTAGACAATAGTGTAAATATAATTACATACTGTATAGCATAACAAATGAGTGTTTGTCAAGCACTTTAGATAGAATTATCAAAATATTATACAAACCAAAAATCACGGCATCTTACGACTGAATGTAATCAATGCGGGGTTGAAGTTGTTAAACGAAGAATTAGCCGATTTTTTAACTCAGCTTTGTAAAGAGAAGGGGCTGTCTTTTCGCAGCCTATCTGTTAATGCAGGGCTAAGTCCGGGCACTGTACACAATGTCATCAAGAGAAAGTACAGACCCAACGTGTCATCACTGAATGCTCTGGCAGACTATCTTGGTGTAAAAAGAGAATATCTATGGCAGATGGCAGGTTTACTTGAAGATATGGATTACAGCACTGAAACTACTTTCAGTGACCCTCAGGTGAGATTTCACTTTGCCCAGGTAGATAAGTTGCCTAAAGAGAAGAGAAATGTAATACTGAGCGTTATTGAAGCCCTGATAGTCAGCCTTAAATCTGAGGATATCGCGATGCAACCAAGGGTATCCGAAGCTGCCAGGGGTCATCCGAAATACAAATCTCAATCATCTAAAGATTAAAGGGAGGGCTGTAATGCTACAGGGACGACTCTTCAGATTTGTTTAGATGTGTTTCTTTCCATAAATCTGCTTTTTGCACCAGCTCGCGGACGCTATTCACGGATGCTTCGGTATGCTGAGAGCCAACGAGCATGGCGGCGAGTTCCCCTATACGAGATTCGCCCTGAACAGTCTCTATGGTACTCAATGTGCGATTACCGCATATCTTTTTCCGGATACTGTGGTGCGAATCAGCAAAAGCGGCAATCTGGGGAAGGTGTGTAACGCAAATCACCTGCCGGTTCCGCGCTAAGGCGTAAAGCTTCTCACCTATCATCTCGCCGCACCTGCCGCCAACTCCCATATCAATTTCATCAAAGACAAGTATCGGAATATTATCGGTTTTAGAAAGCGCCCCTTTCAGTGCCAGCATGAAACGAGAGATTTCGCCGGTAGAAGCGATTTTAATTAGAGGCTTAACCGGCTCTCCCGGGTTGGTTGAAGCCATAAACTCTACGGCGTCAACACCCCCTTTGCTAAACGTATAATACTTCCCGTCAGGGAATGGGATGCCTTCTTCCCGGGCTTGCTTCTGATTTACGGACACTTCAAATTGTACTTGGGACATTTCTAAATCACGGAGCTCCTTTTTCACTTCAACCGCCAATTCTTTCGCCGCCCGGGTGCGCGCCCGGGAAAGACTGGAAGCCGCATGTCCCATTTTCTGTTTGAGAGAACTGCACAACCGCCTCAGTTCGGCACTCCTGTCCACGGAATAGGAGAGCTTGTCCATCTCCTTTTCTGCCTTTTGCAGGTATTCAAGAATCTCCGCAATGCCCTGCCCGTACTTCCTTTTCAGGTTTCTGATGAGTTCCAGGCGTGATTCTATTTCTTCAAGGCGTTGCGGGTCGTAATCCATTCGGTCGGCATAGGAGCGAATGTCTCGCGCTATCTCCTCAAGCCCGGGCAAAGTCTCTTCTAAAGTGTCCAGTTGTTGCTTCAGGGCAGGGTCCAGTTCCACGAGCTTCCTCATTATCTGAACTGCTTCGTTTAATTTTTCCAGTACCGAAGCCGGGGGAGACGAAACATCCTCTCCATACAGAATATTATAAATTTCATAAGAGGATGCCTTCAGTTTCTCACTTGATGAGAGGATATTCCGTTCATGTTCAAGCTCTGCTTCCTCCCCTCCCCACAGTTCAGCCCGCCTTATCTCATCTATTTGAAAGCGCAGGAGTTCTTCGTGGAGAGCTATTTCCTTCTCCTGTTTAGCCAGTGATTCCAGTTCCTGTTCTGCCTGATGGAGTTCCAAGGCCATGGCGCCGAAGCTGTGCCGAAGGTCC
>JAQULX010000393.1 GCA_028718465.1 Dehalococcoidales bacterium
TCCTGTACCAGATCCGGGGCAGCATTTCTCCGATATTCTGGATCTTTGTTGTCTTGCTGGGCATAGTTATTCCGGCAGCGATTGCTGTTTTCAGTTTGTTTACCGGAGAAGCTACATCAGTTGTCTTAATACTGGGTGTGATATGTGAAATCATCGGAGGAGCAATGCTGCGGTACTGTGTATTGAAGTCCGGAATGTACAATCCGCTGTTCAGCCCTTCTTCCCCGCGCCGCGTCCCCAAACCCGTCGGCGCCAGCTAACGGATCATTGTTTAGCATGAGATTAATTTGTTGAGGTAGAAAGATGGGAGAGAGAAAAGTAACATTAACCACCTGTAAAAGCTGCCATGGCGGATGCGGTGTCAAGGTTACCACCGAAGATGGAGTGATTGTTCATATCGAGGGTAACCCGGACTCGCTGACCAGAGGAACGATGTGTTCCAAAGGCCTGTCCAGCATCCAGCATATCGATAATCCTTACCGTCTCAAATATCCGCTGAAAAGGGCGGGTGAGAAGGGAGAGGGCAAATGGAAACGCATATCCTGGGATGAGGCCCTGACTACTATCGCGGATAAAATGAAGGATGCCATCGAGAAACACGGTCCCTTCTCTATCGCTATTTCACAGGGCACCAGCCGGGGTTACAACAGGTACACTCACCGTCTGGCCCGTTCTATTGGTACCGGAAACGTGATTTCCCCGGGATATGTTTGTCACAGCCCCCGCCTGGGCCTGTACGGGCTGGTTACCGGTTATGGGCGGCTTTACTGTGATTATCACGGGTGGGGTGGGGAATTCCCCAAAACCCAGATTATGTGGGCCAAACAGCTTGAGATCAGCAGTGCTGATTCCGAAATGGCTTACTGGTTTCTCAATTCACTGAACTACTGTAAAAACCTGATTATTATCGATCCGAGGGCCAGCGCCTATGCTACACGTGCTACCCTGTGGCTTCAACCCAGGCCGGGGACCGACTGCGCTCTGGCAATGGGAATGATCAACTTCATTATCCAGGCCGGACTATATGATAAGGAATTCGTGGAAAACTGGACTTACGGATTTGAGGAGCTCAAGGAAAGAGTTAAACCTTATACCCCGGAAAAAGTAGCGCAGATTACCTGGGTGCCGGAAGAAAAGATAATTCAGGCTGCCCGGCTGTTTGCCGTGGATACCCCGGGGTGCATCCAGGTGGGAAGCTCGCTGGAAAGACAGGCCAACTGCGGTCATACTCTGAGGGCCATTACCTGCCTCATGGGGATTTGCGGCAATATCGAGCGTCCCGGCAGCATGATTAGCTGGGTACTGCCGGCTACCCAGTTGATAGAGGACTTTTACCTTCAAATTCCGATCTCCGATGAAATGAAAAAGAGAATTATCGGCGGGGACAGGTTCAAGCTGGGAGCAGCCCGGACATGCAACCCGGATACCATGATCCAAAAGATCAATGACGGAGAGGCTCCGATCAAGGTCTGGTTCAGTGTCGGAGGACAGCAGATAGTCCACATGGCCAATACCAAAGAAGTGGTTGAGGCCATTAAGAAAGTGGAGTTTATGGTCCATGTTGATCTGTTTATGGGTCCTATGGCTGAAGCTTCGGATATCGTTCTGCCGGCAGCCCACTGGCTGGAACTGGATGATATTTATGATATGCATCCGCGTTTCATGATCGAAGCCCATAATAAAGTGGTAGAGCCTCCCGGCGAGGCTAAATCCGATATCTGGATATTCAATGAAATCGGTAAGCGCGTGGCTCCGAAGTACTGGTTTGACGATATCGAGACCTGCCTGGATGATGAATTAAAGAAGGGCCATATCACCTGGAAGGAGTTCAGCGATCGCCTGGTCAGCGGCTGCTTCGGCAAGGATCAGGTCTATTATAAGTATAAGACGGACTACTGGAGGAAGGGTGGCGGTTTCCCGACTCCCACCGGCAAGTTTGAGTTTTATTCCAAAGCCCTGGAGCAGTTGGGGTACGATCCGCTGCCGCAGTTCGTCGAGCCCGGCGAGAGCCCGGTCTCCACGCCTGAGCTGCATAAGGAATATCCCCTGGTGATGACAAGTGGCTATCGCCAGCCGTTCTACTTCCTTTCCCAGTACCGGAATATTCCCTGGCTGAGGAGCTTCATGGAATATCCAACCGCTCAGATTCACCCGGAAACAGCTGAAAAGTACGGGATCAAGGACGGGGACTGGATCTGGATAGAGTCGCCTCGGGGCCGTATTCGGCAAAAAGCCCGCCTGTTCCCGGGCATATTAAAAGGCGTGGTGATGGCGACTGCCAACTGCTTCTATCCAGAAGAGCCGGCCAGGGGATTTCACGGGTTGTTTATTTCCAATCCCAATATCTTAACCAGCAACGACCACCTGGACCCGATGTATGGGTCTCCGGACCTGACCTGCCTGCTGTGCAAGGTCTATCCTTGCAAGCCGGAGGAATTGAAGGAAAATGTCTTCCATACGCAGGAATACGGGTTCGTCCAGACTGCCGGTGAAAAGCCGTAAAAGGTCAAACAGGAAGCTTATGGGCGGCCAGGCATTTTGCCTGGCCGCCCTTTTTGCATTGCTAAGACAAATATCCGCTGACCACGATATCATGAATTATTATTGTGAGGCTAAAAAGCGGAGAGGGTGGGATTCGAACCCACGGTAACTTGCGCTACACACGCTCTCCAGGCGTGCCTGTTCGGCCACTCCAGCACCTCTCCTCAAAGAAATGGGAAGGGACATCCGGGTAACTTATGGCGGAGAGGGCGGGATTTGAACCCGCGCTCCGCAAATGCGGAGGCCGCTTTTCGAGAGCGGTACCATAAGCCACTCGGACACCTCTCCCCACATGCCATGATATTATACCATGTTATTCAGAAGCTATCCAGATCTTTATCCATCTGCGCCAGGGTCCATTCATTTTCCTGAAAACAATTCTCGCCCAACCCCTGAATTCCATGCTTGCCACGGAATTGACAGGAGAAGGGCACTGGATTCCGGATCCAGTCCTGAAGGGCCTTGAAAGAACGAACTGACACTGATACCATCTACCTGTGCGCTCCATACCGGCGGTTCTTCATCAATTTTAAGGCTACAAACAGGACAACCAGTATCATTGCAATAATCACGAGAACAACCCACCAGTTACTGGCTGTTGTCGGGTTTGCGGGAGTTGCGGATGTCCCGGTAGGCGTAACCTGGGAGGTTGGCTCGGTGGGTATCCCGGTCTTATCGGCCAGAATAGCGTAGGTGCTGAAATGGCTTAAAACGGCAGCTACGGTATTGGCGTTGGTATCGACGGTACTGGCTATCTTTTGCCACCGGGTATCATAGAGGGCGAGGTACAGATTTCTTTCCTCGACTCCGGCGGGCAAGTCAGCCTGATTGTATTTGAAGTAAATTGTAATCGGAGGGCTGAAGCTGGCGCCGTCAGGGCCAAAGTTATACGCTGAAATCAGTGCTGCGTTGACCGGCGGGGCTGGCGGAGAACCGGCCGCGCCAGCACTCAGGGTGGTCAGGGGTTTACCGTCGGAATCCAGCATCCGGGATCCGCCCGGTATGGCCAGTGTTACGTTATTATCCTTAGTGCTGATCTGATAGTTGCTGCCGGTCGATCCATTTTTATCCACCTGGATTGTTTCTGCTGAATTCAGTCCATTGAGGTTAATCGGGCTCAGGTCAGTCCCGCCAGTGACCTCGATGGTAAAGGATGCGGTGGAAGTTAGAGAATCTTCCTCATTGTCGGTTACCTTGATCTTGAAAGTATAATCTCCAGCTTTCGAAGGTGTGCCGGATATCCTGCCTGTCGAAGCA
>JAQULX010000394.1 GCA_028718465.1 Dehalococcoidales bacterium
CCCCGATTGCCAGTCATATCTCCATGCCACTGGTTTTATCCAGCTTGCAAAAGAGTTTGCTGGAGTCAAAAACGCCATAGATGGGTTAGGTTCTACACAACAGCTTAGTCAGGAGGTCGTTCTTGAGCTGACTAAAATTGAGAGGAAGGAAAAAGAATCGCATAGCGACATAGAAAATGTCTTAGAAAGATTAAGCGCTATCCTTCAAAACCAATTAAACTTTGGGGAGAAAGAAATATCGGATTTGACTAACATTGTCTCAGAACTCTGTCATATCATAAAGGACCATAGTGAGGATCAGGGGTTTGTTGCTGTCCAGAGATACCAAAGACATTCAGACGGCAAGCGGTATGTTGTAATCGGGGTAGGCGATTTGGGAGTGGGAATCAAGAATAGTCTTGGGAAGAGGCATGATGTTTCATCATGGAGCCATATTGATGCAATAGTACACGCTTTAAAAAAAGATTTTTCGGCCTATCCAAATAGGGGACTTGGCCTATACATGGTTTCGAAGATAACAAAAGACTATGGTGGCGCATTGCATATTCGTTCCGGTGATGCGCGGGTATATTTACGCCAAAATGCGCGCGGATCTCAAACAGTCCAATTCCCGGGAACGCAGGTCTCTATAAGCCTTTCCGAACTGGGACAAAAATAACTTGACAAAACAGGGATTATCGGTTATACTTACTTCAGTGAAAGCGTTAAAAACAAACTATGCTTAAGAAGGTTTCATCCTATATAATAGATAAAGAGGTCCTAAGCGGTAGAGAAATAGGAGCAGTCGTTCGCGAAGACGCGATTAAGCGTCTTGAAAGCGAAGCTCCTGATATAGTCCTGCCAATCAATTTCAGCAAGGCTACGGTTGTGGACTTCTCTTTCGCGGACGAGTTTCTGTGTAGGATTATCCGACGGATATTGAGCGGTGATCTGGGGGAGAAATATATTATCGTGGAATCTTTAACAGATTCCCAGAAAGAGAATATAAACGTGGCTTTTAAGGAACGGGAGTTAGTTTGCGTATACGTTAAGCCGGATTCAAGCGCGGAAATCTTAGGAAAAATAAGCGATGAATTGAAAAAGACTTATCTCGCCGCTGTTGATAAAGGGAAGATTACTGCTAGGGATGTTCTGGATATGGAAACCTCAGAAAATATCGGTATCAGCGCGGCCAGCAATAGACTAACCAGGTTAAAGGAATTTGGACTATTGCGAAAAACAACCGATGAGGTCGTAACTGGGGGTGGTAGACAGTATGTATATGAACCAATAAGGTAAAATTTTTTAAGTACGGTTTCACCGCGTTCACTAAAATAACATCACTAACCAAAAGGAGCGTAAAAATGCCTACTTTTCATTACACAGTCGATGATGAACCTCAAACCACGGATTTGCATCAAATGACACCAGTGCAGATTTTAACAAATGCAGGGATTGACCCAGCCTCACATTATTTGATTCAGCTTGAAGGCCATAACAAGATTTCCTATAAGGATAAGCCAGATGAAATTATTCATATGCATCAACACATGAAGTTTATTTCTGCTTCTATGGCGCCTACCCCCGTCTCTTGAGGTAGCGCTATGCCAAGAGTCGAATTTATTGAACAGCTTAAGTCAATTGTAGGCGAAGTTGAAGACCTCGGAGATGGTAAGGTCGCATTTACCTATACTATCTTAACAGGAAGTTTTGCTGGTAAGACCATACGGATAGGATTCCAGGTGCCGGAAGATTTTCCTTTGAGTTCACCTTCTGGACCACATATTTCTCCGCGTCTTTTACCCAATCAGCCGGGAGGCTCTCATCCAACCGGTGGAATTCATGATAGTCCGACGTTTGGTCCGGATTGGCATTACTGGAGTCGCCCTATGCCGAATTGGCAATCGACGAAACGGACAGCCAAGGATGTAATGGCACATGTACGGCATTTGTTTGATACGGCATGAAAGGAACTATGCAATATAGCGTCGCTCTTACACATTCGCTTCACGAAGAAGCAAGGAAACATCTTCTCCGATTAGACGGGCAAGAGGATTTGTGTTTTGCCCTTTGGTATCCCAGTCAAGGGAAGAAAAGACTTACAGCTTTGCTTCATCGATTGATTTTGCCCAAGAAAGAGGATCGAATAGTGGAGGGAAACGTAAGTTTCCTTCCATGTTATTATGAAAGGGCTGTAGCCGAAGCTATAAAAGTAAATGCCGGGATCGCCTTCATGCATAGCCATCCTGGGTCTGGTTGGCAACATATGAGTTCCGATGATATTAAGGCTGAGACTAATCTTGCTCCGTCAACTAAAGGCGCAACGGGTCTTCCTTTAGTAGGGCTTACCCTAGGAAGGGATGGCACCTGGAGCGCGCGATTTTGGATAAAATCCAAGCCAAAGAAATACAAGAGGCAGTGGTGCGCTAACGTTCGTGTAGTGGGTAGTCAACTGGCCGTCTCATATGCGGAGCACCTTAATCCTAAGCCAAAATTCAGAAAAGAACAGACGCGCACTATCTCCGCGTGGGGAGAAAAGAAGCAAGCGGAATTAGCAAGACTGCGAATTGGCATTATCGGAGCTGGGAGCGTTGGTTCAATCGTAGCCGAGGCATTAGCCAGAATGGGTATTAAAGAAATAACGCTTATTGATTACGATGACGTTAAAACTGTTAATCTTGATAGGTTGCTGCATGCGACAAAGATAGATGCTTTATTACATCGTTCAAAAGTGTATGTTTTGGCGCAGGCTTTACGCGAGAGTGCTACTGCAGAAAAATTTCATGCAACTCCATTTAAGCGGAGCGTTTATGAGGAAGAAGGGTATCGAGCGGCGCTTGATTGCGATATTTTGTTTTCTTGTGTTGATCGTCCGGTGGGGCGCAGTATTTTAAATTTTATAGCCTATGCCCATTTAATCCCAGTAGTTGACGGCGGGGTAAGAGTCGAAACTACAAGGGAAGGAAAATTGAAACGGGCAGATTGGAAGGCGCATATCGCTTCCCCGGGAAGACGATGCCTCGAATGTCTTAAACAATATGATTCGGGACTTGTGCAGACTGAGAAAGAGGGTTATTTTGACAACCCGAAATATATCCAAGGGTTGGCCGATAATCATTTACAAGGTAATGAAAACGTTTTTGCCTTTGGGCTGAGCGTTGCTAGCCTAGAGTTGTTACAAATGTTGATGATGGTTATTGCGCCTCTAGGAATTTCTGATGCTGGGAGTCAATTGTATCATTTTGTTCCCGGAATTCTTGATATTTCCAATATTAAAGAGTGCGATAAGAATTGTCCATATCCGGGGCTGACTGCAAAAGGAGATAGTGCCGGGATAAAAGTTACAAAGTCTCATAAATAGAAGGAGGTTTCTATGTCAGACAGAAAACGGGTTTGGGTTTCTCCAGACGGAAAAGGTGGGTGGAATGCTAAAACTGAAGGCGCTAAGAAGGCTGCAAGAAATTTCGATGACAAAGCGGATGCCATAGACAAGGCTAAAGATATAGCTAAAAACGCTCCTAAAGGGCAGGTGATTATTCAAAAAGCGGACGGAACAATTCAAACCGAACACACTTACAAGAAAGATCCCTATCCTCCAAAAGGATAATTTTTAGGAGTCGTTGTCTTAAGTTGGCAGTTAATTATTTGGAGATTATCGGAATAACGTAATAGCGATTTAAATAACCTTGCTTCAGGTAATGTCAAATAAATTGTGTAAATTCGACCAAAGGTTTCTCCTGCCATTTGGAGTTTAGACGGTTAAAGATAGCGTAAATAATTCTGCTGACGCTATCGTAATTGGTAAAGCACCCCATGGGC
>JAQULX010000395.1 GCA_028718465.1 Dehalococcoidales bacterium
CATGAGGCCATCATCAACGTTGAGCAAGGGGAAATTAAGGAGGCTGTTATGGATGAGAGATGGGATATGATTAATCAAAAAATGCTTGATAGCTCTACTTCAATCCCAACACAAACCCAATATTCGATAATAGACGAAGAGGTTGCTTGGAAAATAGAAGATACTATAGTAGCCGCGACAATCACTCGTCCTGACGATCAAGCTGTTCATCCGGCTATTGTCTTTGTAGCCGGTAGCGGGCCAACTGACAGGGACTGGAATTCGCCCCTAATATTCGGAACAAACGGCAGCGCCAAGTTATTGGCTGAAGAGTTCGCAAAAAACGGATATGTGACGATTCGTTACGATAAAAGAATAGCCGGCTCTAACGCTGAAAAGAACCTCCCCCTTATGATAGGGAAAATCAGTATGGAAGGTCACGCCGACGAATTGGCTGGAGCTGTCGAAACGCTGATAGCCAGGTCGGATGTTAATCCTGACAAGATATTCGTTCTGGCCAATAGCGAAGGAACGATACATGCTCTGAATTACCAGCAAACAAGAGAGACTAAATTTGCCGGGCTCATATTATCCGCTATGCCCGGACGCAGTATGTCTGCTGTACTTCACAATCAGCTTGAGGCACAGTTAGCACCGCTGCCCAATGCTGAAGAAATCATGGCGGGTTACGATAAACTTATGGCTGACTGCCTGGCAGGGAAACCATTTGTGGCCGATCCTGCTCTTCCAGACAGTATTAACAATCTGGTACAGGGGTTTTATGCTCCTATCAACCTGCCTTTTACCATAGAGTTTCTCACACTTGATTCAGCACCAATGCTAGGAGAATTAACTGTACCATCGCTGGTGATAATCGGCAAAAAGGATATCCAGGTTGACTATCATTTGGATGGTCTCCCTCTGGAATCCGCAGCCAAAGGTCTTGACAACATCAGCTTCGCATATCCCGAGAATGCTAATCATGTTCTGAAATTTGAACTTCGTCCTCGTGAAGAGCTTACGGGTGCCGATGCAGCCGTGACCTATAATGCTCCGGATCGAATTCTGGATCCTGAAGCACTTCAGATCATTAAAAATTGGCTTAGACAGAACAGCTGACTTTCCGAATTCTCACAGGGCTGACCTTACGGCGGCCCTGTGAGAATGTCCGCGTAATTTAGACAGTTGATTAAGGTTAGGTATTACAATCACCAAACAATAGCAGCAGCATGACCCAATACTCGGCTATAAGAGAATAAATAACGAAGCCCCTAACATTTTCAGCATTCCGATGATGGGAAAAGTAAAAATGAGCAAGAACACAACAGCAGTCATTGTTAAGCACGCCACAGTCGACCTTTTTATTATTATCGCGACAACATTATTATCAATAAGCATTTATGTGGTGTTTAACGATCAGATTGTACAGTTTATTAAAGAGGGAAATGAGTCAGTTCTCTTACGGTTGTTCTCTATTGCCGTGTTACAGTATGGCGGTGCAGGACTTGGCATCACCATTATTTGTATATTACGCAAAGAACCCTTTACCAAGTTTGGACTATGTAGGAAAAATGTATTAACAGCTATCCTGTATTCTTGCTTGATGTACATACCGAATATAGCCATCACGTTAGCTTATCAAGTCTGGCAAGGTTATTATCCATTTCAATCAGTATGGACAACAAAGGAAATACTGTCTTCTAGTCTGCCGATAGCAATTGTGGGAATGATAATTACCGCCGTTTCGTGGGGATTTTTTGAAGGTTTTAACTATGCTGTAATTACCGATAAAATCAATTCCTGCTTACCTGCAAAACACTGGTTGCTGGATTGGGGTGCCATAATTTGCACAGTAATGTGCATTCTCATACATGGTATGGTTGGTATAACGCCAAAAGATATTTTAGAAGCATTTTCGGTAATCCTCATCATATACGGTTCCTTAATGGTACGTAAAAAGACCGGGAATTCTTGGGGAATTGTATTTACGTTTATATTCTTATGGAATGCATATTGATGGACTTGATTACGAACCTGAGGCGGTCGCTGAAATTTTATAGAAATATTTTAACGAGGATATCTAAATGAAGATCAAACATTCAATTAAAAAACGGTTTGCTTTTGGATTAATGATTTTCTTATTGTACATTGCATCTTACATAGTTTTCAGGTATTTTCTCAGCCAATATTACACTCCGGAATGGACGGCCAGACACATTCTTGTTATAGCAGCAATCGTTTCAATTATTCCGGTTTTTTGGGGTCGAATTAAATTTTCGTTAATTACTTTTGTTGGTTATTTGATCGGTATTCTGATGGGAGAATTGTTTGGCGGATTTCAATCTGATATTCCTCCCCGCTTTCTGCATTGGGGATGGCTTATTTGCATTGCAGTATTTTTTTTATTTTGCATTATAGGTATGTTATTTGAAGCTAAAAAGAACAGTTGAATGAAAAAATGCGCCTGTGTCAGACCCACACTTAAAACAAAATTTTACGAATGAAAAGGTGAAATAATGAAAATCTCGAAACAGGAAGCAAATGATATAGTTCTTGGAATAACGAACCTCTGTAAATCTTATACCAAAGGGGTATTCGTGAATGACCACATCTCCTTATCTCTGAATCATGGCGAAATATTCGGGTTACTGGGGCCTAATGGAGCCGGTAAAACCACTTTGGTAAGACAGATCGTTGGTCTTGCGCAACCGGACTCTGGCAGCATCACTATTAATAATGTGGATATTATTGCCAATCCTGGCTACGCTCGGCAGGAATGTTCTTTTCAGGCTCAGACCCAGGTTCCTATTAATGGACTAACTGCAAAGCAGGCAATTGAGTTGGTTGGCAGAGTACGCGGCGGTGAATCGAGAAAGGTAAAATCACGAGCGCATGAGTTGTTAGACTATCTCGAAATGAAAGAATGGGCTGATAAACCTGCAGAAACGTTTTCCGGAGGGATACGACGCTTGGTAGCTTTCTGTATGGCCGCGGTTGTACCTGGCAGGATAGTAATACTTGATGAGCCGACGAATGATATCGATCCTCTACGCCGCAGCCTTCTCTGGCAAGAAGTCAGAAGTCTTGTCAAGATGCGGTCGACAGTCCTACTTATAACACATAATGTACTTGAAGCAGAACGAGCAGTTGATCGTCTTGCCATTATTAATCGTGGGAAAGTGGTAAGTTTAGGAACACCCGGTTCAATTAAAGAAAACGGCGGCGATAATATGAGACTCGAGTTAATTCTGGAACCCAGAACTGAGCCGCCGAATAAACCTGGTTTTATGCGGAATACGGTGACTACAGGTCAGCGAATGATTGGCAGACTGAAAGAAACCGATATCCCATCGGCTATCCAATGGGCACATGACCTCAAAGAAACAGGGATAGTGGAGGAATATTCCATTTCACCTGTCACTATGGAGGAAATATACCTGAAGCTAGTGAACCAGAGTGATTCAGAAGAAACCAAAAAGGAGAAGGAAGTTGAAACAGTTGCTTTGTAGCTATGGACTTATGCTTAAATGGCAAGCGCTCAGCAATAAACCGATATTGCCTCTTAACCTAATAGTACAACTAATGATAGCAGTTGGTTTTATTGTTGGCATAGGGTTCTTTTACCAGGAAATCAGTCCAGATATTGCCAAATATCTGACTACCGGTGCGCCAACTATCAGCCTGCTGATGGTTGGTTTAGTGTTGATACCTCAGGTAGTCGCCGTGGCCAGGACTGAGGGTACTTTTGATTATATCTGGTCATTACCGGTTCCGAGACTGGCTTATGTTGCTGCTGATGCCACGATCTGGATTATGG
>JAQULX010000396.1 GCA_028718465.1 Dehalococcoidales bacterium
TTTTCTGGCTTTTTCATAACCTTCCCTGTCGACTTGCACGTTAGCCAGCGGTCCGCCATTGGTAGGCTGGTAAAACCGTTCCGGCAGTTTATCATCGGCTGAAGAAAGTCCTTCACGAAGATTGATTAACCTCATTACGGTAGTGATCCTCTCGGCAATACGCATAAGCTCCGAAATGCCGGTATCCCATCCGGTAATTCCCTTAATAAGCTCAGCAGCCTGTTCGATGGTAATACCCGGGAACTGACAGACCACCATGGAATCACAAAGAATATTTATGAGCTGGGAATCTTTAAATATCCCCACTTTGCGCGAACTGATTTCTTCGGGCGCCGGGGCTTGCATCCAGCCCAGGGGATGAAATGGCTTGAACATCATGTCATTAGCCAGCAGACCGTCCGGAGTAGCAGCGCAATGATCAGCCCCGTTGGGGGACAGCATAAAGCCCAGGAATAAGGCGGACCCAATCCTGGGTTCATGCATTCCAGGCTCCAGGCCTTTCACATGCAAGGCAAAATCATGGCATTTCTGTCCGATTTTTTGCGCCATCCGGGCGGTCCCTTCAGCAATAAAGTCGCCAATTCCTTCTCTTCTGGTTATCATCTCCAGAAGCTTCAGCATTATCTCACCGTCGCCCCATTTTAACTCCAGTCCGCCGGTATCTTCCCTCGTCAGCAGTCCATTTTCAAAACATTCTATAGCAAAAGAAATCGCGCTGCCGGCAGATATTGTATCTAACGAATAAGCATTACACCGCTCATTTCCCTTCAGGATAGCTTTAAGGTCGCTGATACCGCAATTAGACCCCAGTGAAGCCAGAGTCTCATACTCCGGACCTCCATAAGCCGGGTCCACTTTATAGGGCTCTTCAAACTTGACGACTTTTTTACACCGCAGGGGACAGGCGAAACACCCTTCCATGCCGATACGAACGGTTTCCTTGATTGCACCGCCGTGTATCAATTTTACCTCCGGAAATCCCCCATCCCGGAAATTGCGTATAGGTAAATCTCCGGTAGCTTCCTGGTTCAGCATATATGGGCCCCCGGTACCGAATTCGGATATAGGGGAAGGGTGAGTCAACTGCTGCCTTATTTCTTTGATTTTATCAGGATTAAAGATCTGCGGCGCATTGTGGCCCCGCACCGCAATGGCCTTAAGATTTTTCGATCCCATAACAGCTCCCAGTCCACCCCGCCCGGCGGCATCATGACAGCCCTCCATTATGCAGGCAAAACGGACCAGGTTTTCACCTCCTGGACCGATGAAAGCCACCTGGACATGATCGTCACCCAATTCTGACCTGATGGCAGTCTCGGTTTCCAGTGTCTCTTTACCCCAGAGATGGCTGGCATCCCGGATGCTTACATTGCCATCCTGAATCCACACATAGACCGGACTATCCGCCTTGCCTTCCACAATAACGGCGTCAAAACCAGCCCGCTTGAGCTCGACCATCCAGTACCCGCCAACCTCCGATTTGGCAATGCCTCCGGCCAAAGGTGATTTGGCTCCGATGCAATTACGGGAAGCTCCGGGGAGCACCAACCCGGATGCTGGGCCCAGGGCAAAAATCAACTTGTTGTCAGGGCTCAATGCGTCTACCCCGGGTTTTAACTCTTTCCACAGATAATAGGCTATAAAGCCGGCCCCACCGAGATATTGCCGGCAAACCTGCTCATCAATTTCCTCCGTAAGTACACTTTTAGTGGTGAGGTTCACCCTTAAAATTTTACCGTTATACCCAGGCACCACATTACTCATATTAGTCTACCTCCCTTTCTATAAGACCTGAAAAAAGATTGTTCTTTGTTAAATTTACATCAACGTTCAATTTACATCAACTTTCTTTAAAATACCGGGTGCCGGTCCCGGTCGCAAAGTGAAATACCGGCCTATCGATCCGGTTCCATTTAATCGGGCCGTGTGTTACCCCTTTAGGTATAAAAACTATGCAGCTTTTGGTGATCAGGTGCTTTTCACCATTAAACCAGAATTCGCATTCTCCACCAAGATCACGAGGGTTTTCCAGGTCCGTGCCGAAGACAGCCAGCACTTCATCGTATTCATGCTTGTGCGGCTGCACTTCATTGGATTTTTCGCCGATATTCATACCGGGAAGAAAATAGGCACACTCGACATAGAAAGCACCTTCAAGCACATCATTATCCAGATACATCATCCGCAAGATTTCTTCCGGCTTAAATTCTGGAGCCCAGGGAGCCTCCACTTTAGGCGTTAATTCGGTAATAAAATATTTGTCATATTTTGTTTCTGCCATTTCTTACAACCTCCTTAAAATAACCCGTGATAAAATGATTTGTTATCTCAATGTAGAGCATTCGGCAGCCAGGTTGCCAGAGCCGAAAACAGGAATATAACGACTATGCCAAACACGGTTCCCCTGACAAACAGCATAACACCTTTATATATAGTGGTGATAGGAAGGTCCTTAGGTATTACAAGGGTAAAGAGGACTACCCCGATCGGAGGCTTCACGTCACCGGGGTTTATTGTGATAACCATCAGCACTGCTGTGTGGTTATCCTCCTCGTATGATTTATAATAATTCTATTCTCTACGCCTTTTATTTGCCCATTTCACCCATGCTCGATTTTTTAATTATCAGGATATACTCTCGCCGCCATCGACAGCAATATTCTGTCCCATAATATCACTGGATACATCCGAAGCCAAGAAAGCAACCGCATTGGCGATATCCTGAGGATAAGTAGTCCGCCGGGCAGGGGTGCGTATCACTGCATCAGCTACCGCATCAGCAGGAGGAGCCCCTCCACCAAAATTGGTAATCCCTAACCCGGGAGAGATACAATTTACATTGATCCCCGATGGTCCTAAATCAACCGCTAAAGATTTGCTGAGTGCGATTATCCCGCCTTTACAGGCATTATAAACGGCTGTCGGAGCTACACCCTTATTCGCTCCGACGGAAGCGATATTTATTATTTTCCCGCTTTTACGCTCTGTCATATGTTTAATCACTGCCCGGATACAATTCATCGCCCCTTTTAGATTGAGGTTGATGTCCCGGTCACAATCCGCTTCAGTCTTTTCGGCAAATATCTTTAAGCCGGAAATGCCTCCGGCGTTATTGACAAGAATATCTATTTTGCCGAACCTGGCTAAAGCTGTCTTGACCATTTCGTTTACTTCGGCGCTATTGGAGACGTCAGTTTTTACAGCCACCGATTCACGACCTAAAGACTTGATCTCAGTCGCAGTCTGTTCAGCTCCTTTAATATCGATGTCCGATACAATCATATCACAGCCTTCTCTGGCCAGAGTTAAGGCAATAGCCCTGCCAAACCCTTTTTGACTTCCGGCTCCGGTTACTACGGCAACTTTACCTTTCAAACCCAGATCCATTGTTTTCTCCCTTAATATTCTACTATTATGCCAATATATAATATATTAATCACAAAGTAAGGGTAATTGTTGAATTGCTATCCTGTTTTCCCCTGATAAAAAATACCAAAAACGACCCTGCTCCTCTAAAGCGGCGGCATGTGACCGGGGCATTATTCCGAATATTCTATAAAAACAATTAAAAGAACAGGGCCCGGGTTAAAGTAGTGAGTTTCTTGCATTGATTTGAAACAAGATGTTTGATATCAAATGTCTTATTATGTAATAATTATATCATAATGTGTCAATAGTGCGCATTGCGTCATAATTATTGTTACCGAAAGTGGTATGGTTGCCTCATAAATACTGTTACCGAAAGATGGAGGCAACATGACCTTAAACAGTGTGAAAGAATATGTGGC
>JAQULX010000397.1 GCA_028718465.1 Dehalococcoidales bacterium
CCACCACCTTTAAAGACCTGGGCGCCGATTCTCTGGATGTGGTCCAGATCATGGTAGCGCTTGAAGAGGCTTATGACATTGAGCTGGTAGACGAGGAATTGAAAGCCCTTGCCGATATGGGCGGTTTTATTGAATACGTTAAGAAGAAGGTAGCGGAAAAGAAATAGACATGTCTCTGAAAGGAAAAGTAGCCCTGGTTACGGGAGGGTCCCGGGGAATCGGAAGAGCTATCACGCTGAAGCTGGCCTCTGAAGGCGCCGATGTCATCATCAATTATTTCCGGCGGACTTCCCAGGCCGAGTTGACCGCTCAGGAAGCCCGTAATATGGGTGTAAAAGCCCATATTATCAAGGCCAATGTAGGTGAACCGGAGAAGATCGAAAGCATGTTCCGGGAGGTCGAGGATAAATTCGGCAGGCTGGATATTTTGATCAGCAACGCCGCTTCCGGGGTTGCCCGTGCAGCCCTTGATCTCGATATTAAAAGCTGGGATTGGACAATGGATATCAATGCCCGGGCCTTGCTGCTCTGTACCCAGCAGGCGGCCAGATTGATGCCGGACGGAGGGCAGATTGTCAGTATCTCCAGTCTGGGCTCACGCATGGCAATGCCGGTCTATACTGCCGTAGGCGTATCCAAAGCCGCTCTGGAAGCCCTGACCCGCTATCTGGCTATCGAGCTTGCCTCACGGAATATCCGGGTCAACTGCGTCGCCGCGGGAGCCGTGGAAACGGAGGCGTTAAAGGTTTATGCCGATGATAAATCACTGCCCTTTAACATCGTCCGGAGTACTCCTGCCGGCCGAATGGTCTTGCCAGAAGACGTGGCGAACCTGGTGGCTTTTCTTTGCCGAGAGGAGTCCTTTATGATACGAGGCCAGGTGATTACGATAGACGGCGGCTACTCCATTGCCCCGCTCACGCCCACCGGCGAGTAAATTCAAAAATCGAAAAACTAAATTCAAAACAAGCCCTGATCTCGCATTGAATTTCGGGTTGTAATTAATAATGGATGAGCGAAGGCTCCATGCCGGCCAAAGCTGTCCTGTAATGAGGCATGGAAGCCTGTATCCAGATCCCACATGACCAAAGACTTAATACTCCTTCTTCTCTCCGGCATTTAAAAGTTATCACTAAAATTTGAAAGGAATAATTGAATCTGTGAATTATAAAAGAGTCGTTATCACAGGCCTGGGCGCAATTACACCCATCGGTCTTGATATCGAAGAATTCTGGAAGGGATTAATCGATGGGAAGAACGGTGTCGCTCCAATTGCATCATTCGATACCAGCAAGTATGCCGTTAAACTAGCGGCTGAAGTAAAGGGTTTCCAGCCGGAAAAATACATCCCTTTGAAAAGGGTTGACCGCACTGCCCGCCCCACCCATTTTGCGATCGCTGCCGCCAAAATGGCCATCGAATCGGCCGGGCTGGATATGACGCGGGAGAGGCCGGAAAGGGTCGGTACGGTAATTGCGACCGGCGGAGCGCCGACACTGCTGATCGACCAGGCGCATATTTTGATAAATAAAGGGCCTAACCGCATCGACCCGCTGTTGGCCAGCAAGGTGGGAGCCAACATGGTAGGCGTGCAGGTGGGATTGGAATTCGGTCTCAGGGGGCCGAACTCGACGGTGAACAGCGCCTGCGCCAGCGGCAGCGATTCGCTGGGAATTGCTTTAAACCATATCCGGATGGGCCACGCGGATGTTATGATAGCCGGCGGTTCGGATGCTACGATTGCGCCCATTACGGTGGCGGCGACGGGCATCGTCGGCGCTCTTACAAAAAACCCGGACCCGGCTACCGCCTGCCGGCCGTTCGACCTTGAGCGCAACGGATTTGTTTTTGGTGAAGGCGCCGGAATGCTGGTACTGGAAAGCTATGAGCATGCTGTCAGCCGCGGAGCGAACATACTGGCGGAGCTGGCCGGAGCCGGCTGGTCTTTTGATGCCTATAATGACACTGCCCCGTATGCTGAGACAGAGACTGTGGCGATGAATATGGCGATTCAGGATGCCGGAATATCTCAGGATGAAGTTGACTACATCAACGCTCACGGCACCGGCACTCAGCTCAACGACTGCACCGAGACAAAAGCTGTAAAGATGGTATTCGGCAAGCGGGCTTATCAAATACCAATGAGCTCCAATAAGTCCATGATCGGCCATCTGGCGACTGCGGCCGGTTCCGTGGAGGCGGTTGCCGCGGTATTGACCATTCTTCACTGCATTATTCCTCCCACCATTAATTACCGGACTCCCGATCCTGCCTGCGATCTGGACTATGTTCCCAATAAAGCCCGCCCGCAACAGGTCAATGTCTGCCTCTCCAACTCCTTCGGCCTGGGCGGACAAAACTGCTGTCTGATTATAAAAAGGATGGTCTAAAAATGGATGCGGAACTGGACGGTAAAACAGCACTGGTAACCGGGGCTTCCCGTGGGCTGGGAAGGGCGATTGCGGTCAGGCTGGCCTCAATGGGCGCCAGAGTGGCAATAAACTACCTGTCCAACGATGATGGAGCGCTGAGCGCGACGCAGCTAATCGCCTCTCAAGGCGGTGAAGCCATCGCGATAAAAGCCAATGTGGCCGACAGCGACGCCGTGAAAAACATGGTGCGTCAGGTTACTGAAAAATGGGAAAAGATCGATATTCTGGTCAATAACGCCGGCATCACACGGGACGGGCTTCTGCCCCGGATGTCCGATGAGGCCTGGGATGAAGTGATCGGCACCAATCTGAGAGGGGCTTACCTTTGCACGAAATTTGCTCTCCGCTCCATGATGGGCCAGGGGTGGGGCCGTATTATCAATGTGGCCTCGCTGGCGGGTATCGCCGGTAATGCCGGGCAGGCCAACTATTCCGCCAGCAAGGGCGGCCTGATCGCTTTTACCAAATCGGTCGCCCGCGAAGTGGGACCGCGTAATATCACCGCCAATGTGATTGCCCCCGGCTTTTTTGTGACTGATATGACCAATAAACTGCCACAGGAAACAAGGGAGGCCATCCTGGCCCGGATTCCCCTGAAGCGGTACGGCACACCGGAAGACCTGGCTGAACTGGCCGCTTTTCTGGCCAGCGACCGCTCCTCTTATATCACCGCCCAGGTAATCTGCATCGACGGCGGGGTGATGTAGGCGCTGAAAAATTACCGGCAACCCGCCGGACTAGCAGGGCTTGACCAGCTTTTCGAGTCGTCTGGTCATGGCTTCCCAGTGGGTCCCTTTCCAATAGATGCGCCGGCAGCGGGGGCACTGCACATATTCTTTCTGGGTCTGCCAGACATACGGGGGCACCTTCTCTTCGACTTCCTCTTTGCTGCGGGGTACCAGCAGTACATTGCATTCCAGGCAAATGGTGAAAGGTTGATTCGAGAGGCACAAATTCAGATCGCTGACTACCTGTTTGATCTGCTCTTCAATTTTATCAGATTTAATCAATACCGCTTTGACCTGTCCTCCGGTGACCAGCTTCCTTTTCAGGATATGGGTATCCCGCGTCAGGATAATCCGATTTTCCGCCAGGGCGATCTGAACCATGCGGGTGTCATTTTCTCCGTTGAAATAGACGGTATCATAGCCCAGGAGCCTGAGCAGCCTGGCGAGCTTGCCGACGTTTTCATCAGCTATGAATTCCGGCTTTTCGACCTGTCCTAAACCTCTACCTCCATCCCTTCGTAAGCCATCTCGATTTTAACTCCGAGCGAATTCGATACCGCGGCGATTTCTTCTCTGATTGTGCTTTCCTCTCCCGGATTGATATGGACGGTCACCACCCGAGGGA